>CAZUQY010000115.1:0-8942 GCA_964622935.1 uncultured Bacteroidales bacterium
TTCAACAGAAATAATTGATGGTTTAGACGATAGAGTTAATATGTCAGCTGTTAATGTTCGAGTAAAAGTCACTCGTGATTTTGATGGGAATTGGACTTTAATGACGGATACTTTAGGTGGAACGGATTATTATATTGAAGGAACTTTTTTCGATGATACTTATAGTAGCTCAGAATATTTTGGAGTTTATTGTAAATATACATCAACACGTTTTGATAAGTTCTTTTTCGATGATATTGTTGTTACTGGCGATCCTTATATTGATAGCGACGCACCTGTTTTAAATTCATATCAGATTATTGATAATCAGAATATTGCTTTGTTTTTTAACGAAGAACTTGATCCTGTTACAGCACTTGATGCTGGCAATTATGTGATTAATAATCTAATTGGTAGCCCTCAAACTGTAGGCTTTTATAATGGGATTAATTCGCAGCTTTTATTGGAATTGTCGTCAAGTTTAAGTTCGCCAGTGGAATATTTACTGCAATATCAAGACATTGAAGATATGAATTCAAATGTGATTGTAAGTGGTGACATAGAATTTACATATATAGAATATGAACCGGGAATGATAATTATTAATGAAATAATGGCAGATCCGAATCCTGTGATTTTATTGCCAGATGCTGAATATGTTGAACTTTATAATACAACTGATTTCACAATCGACTTGACAGATTGGGTTTATAAAATTGGGACTTCAGAAAGAGATTTACCTGCATATTCTTTAGGTGGCGGGGAATATTTGATATTATGTCATGAGGATGATGTTTCTCTTTTTGAATCATATGGAAGCACATTGGGGATGGCATCTTTTCCATTAATTACAAATGGAGGACAAACAATTATACTTTATGATACTGCGGCAAATGTCATTGACCAAGTCAGCTATTCAGACGCATGGTATCATGATTCAAATAAAGATGATGGAGGCTGGTCTTTAGAGAAAATAGACCCGACAAACACTTGTTCTCCTCAAACTAATTGGATAGCATCTAATGACGACAAAGGAGGAACTCCGGGTGAGATTAACTCTGTTTATGCTTCAAATAATGATACTGAAGCTCCATATATTCTTAGTGTTTCTGTCACAGCATCAAATGAACTTACGGTGTTATTTAATGAGCCTACCGATACTATTGAATCTTTAATATTGACTAAATATGATATTTCTCCGGGTCTGGGTAATCCTATTTTTGCTATGACACACCCCGATAATGATAATGCAATAATGCTTCAATATGGCGTTTCGTTTATTGAAAACACTAATTATGAACTGAGTGTTGAGAATATTCCTGATTATTGTGGGAATGTTCTTATTGAACAAACAATGCCATTTATTATTTATAATGCAAGTCCTTACGATGTTGTGATTTGTGAAATTATGGCTAATCCAGATCCTGTGGTATTATTACCTGATGTTGAATATATTGAATTATACAATAGCACAGATTATGATTTAGATCTAACTGGATGGACAATTAGTGCCGGAAGTACCGTAAAAACATTAGATTTTTCATTAATTGAATCGGGAGGATATATGCTATTGTGTCACGAAGATGATGTTGAGCTATTTGATGCAGGAATTAACGTAGCAGGAGTTGAAAGTTTCCCTTCACTTACAAATGGAGGAACTACTCTAACATTAAAGAACAGTGATGGAGATGTAATACATACTATAACATATAGCGACACTTGGTATAATGACAATTTTAAGAAAGAGGGCGGTTATTCTCTAGAAATGATAGACTTTGCTAATCCATGTGAGGGTGCAGCTAACTGGACAGCAACCGAAGATTCTAATGGTGGAACTCCAGGAGAACAAAATTCTGTTTATGGAGATAACCCTGATGTATTAAGCCCTTATCCAATTGCTGCCGAAGCTATTGCTCCGGATTCTGTTGTGGTGTATTTCAGCGAGACATTGCAAGAAGATTTTGCAAATAATCTTAATAATTTTCAAGTTCCTCAATTTGGTAATCCTGTTTGGATTCAAGCAGCAGAACCTGATTTTGCAACAATTACAATGAAGTTTGATACTGATTTTGAAGTTGGGACAGTTTATTATTTAACGATAACTGATAGTGTAAGAGATTGTAGTGGCAATATGGTTGTTGAAAATACTTCTATCAGATTTGCTCTTGCAGATTCAGTACAACCTGGCGATATTGTTATTAACGAACTGCTTTTTAATCCTTTTTCTGGTGGAAGTGATTTTGTTGAACTTTATAATAATTCTGATAGAGTTGTTGATTTAAAAAAGCTTTGGATTATGAATACTGATGAGTTAGGAGAAGTTGATTATTCTTATCAGCTTACTGATATCAGTAGACTTATACTTCCAGGAGAATTTTGTGCTGTTAGCGAAGATATTCAGTTCCTTAGCGATAATTACTATGTAATGTATCTTGAAAATCTTTACGAAGTTTCGGATATTCCTTCGATGTCTGATGATGAGGGAACAATAATAATTTCGGATAGATATCAGACTTATATCGATGAGGTTTCATATACCGATGACCAGCAATATAAGCTCTTGGCATCGGACGATGGAGTTTCACTTGAAAGGATTAATTATGATTCTTCGTCTGATGACCTTTCAAATTGGCATTCTGCAGCTCAAGACGCAGGATTTGCTACTCCGGGTTATGTTAATTCTCAGTATTCAGATCATACTGTTAGCGAATCTGTAATTAGTATTTCCCCTGAAGTGTTCTCTCCTGACAACGATGGAATGGACGATAGACTTACAATATCTTATAATCTTGACGAACCCGGTTATACTGCAACAATTGCAATATATGGTTCAGGAGGAAACTTTATTACCTACCTAAAGAATAATGAAATGCTTGGCATGCAAGGAGATTTATTTTGGGATGGTTTTGATAATGGTAATAATATGTGTCAACCTGGGATTTATGTCATATATATTGAAATGTTTAACTTAACAGGAAATAAAATTGTTGAGAAAATTCCGGTTGTTTTAAGTGTAAGAGTTAATTAGATGAGGTTTGGCAGTATGGAATAGTTTTTCTTAGCTCCATACTTGAGATGATAGTGTTACTTTAATTGTTTGTAAATTAAGTATTGTAATTATGAAAAAAGTTTTAATAATAACGATTATTGTTCTTCTTGCGTTTCTTTTTGGGTGTAAAAAATACAACAATAGACATCCGTATTTTACTTTTGGAGAAGTCGGTAATGAGTGGACTTATCAGTATTTAAAAATTAGTACTGCAACAGGAGATACTCTTGTTAACGAACCTGTAATTTATCGAATTATTAGTGAAGATGGGGGTGGTATGTTCACATATGAGTACACATTAAGAGATAATGTGTTTACCTCTACATGGTTAATTTCTCCAAACGAATTTGGGCAAACAGCAGAAGATGTTTATTTGACTAGTTCTTCGTTATTGGATGATGTAAATGTTGGTGATAATGCTATAATTCATGTTGATGAAATAGTAGAAGTTTTAGGTGAAACAATTACTTGTTTCGAAGTTCATACCAGTTATGAATTAATTCCTGATGGAACAACTTTATGGATAAATCCCGATTATGGAATTGTAAAACAAAATTCAATTAATACAACAGAAGCATTGAGATTTCAATATATACTGACTGATTGGAATTTACAAGAATAGGAGTAATGATTACATATAATGGACAACAGTTGGTCGAGAATGACGGCTCTTATTCATTAAATCTAGAACTAGATAGAATTATAAATATCCTATAATTTAGTAATTTGATTTTTTTTTAGAATATGAAAACAGAAATAATATTGTCACTTGCTGGGAATTTTGAAAGCCATTCGCAAACTACTGTAGAGGGTATAGAATTTTGGTTTGCAAGGGATTTACAACATTTGTTAGGTTATTCTAAATGGGATAATTTCACTAAGGTAATTAGTAAATCTAAAACTTCGTGTGAAGTATCTGGAAATGAAATATTAGACCATTTTGCTGATGTCGGGAAAATGGTCAAACTAGGTTCTGGGAGTGAGAGTGAGATCGATGATATTATTTTAACCAGATATGCTTGTTATTTAATTGCGCAAAATGGGGACTCAAAAAAGGAACAAATTGCATTTGCACAAAACTACTTTGCAATTCAAACGCGGAAATTTGAATTAATTGAGCAAAGAATAAAGGATTGGGAAATACAGGCAAGACAAAAACTTACATTATCAGAGAAAGAATTGTCAGAACTTATTTATGAGAAAACAGGTAATGATAGAAACTTTGGAATGATTAGGAGTAAAGGAGACCAAGCTCTTTTTAATAATAATACTAAGCAAATGAAGGATAAGCTTGGTGTTCCAAAAGGTAGGGCATTGGCAGATTTTTTACCTACAATTACGATTAAAGCAAAAGATTTTGCAACAGAAATAACTGTTTTTAACACAAAGGAAAAAGATCTTGAAACTGAAAGGCAAATATCTGCGGAGCATATAACAAACAATCGTTCTGTTAGGAAAATACTTTTAGAAAGAGGAATTAAACCTGAAGAATTACCAGCAGAAGAAGACATTAAGAAGTTAGAAAGACGTGTAGATTCAGAGCCTAAGAAACTTGGAAAAAATCCTGATAAATTAAAATAGGATTAAAAATAGATTGTTTTTAAAACATGCAATTCAAGAATAAAAACGTATTAATTACTGGAGCTTCTCGAGGAATTGGGAAAGCGACAGCAATAGCCTTTGCAAAGCAAGGCGCAAATGTTGGAATAAACTATTGCAATGATGATAAAGCTGCAGAAACAACTTTATCATTACTTGAAGGGAATAAGCACTCTATACTTAAATATGATATTTCGGATGCGACTCAAGCAGAGGCTTTGGTTAACGAATTTATCAAAAAGTTTGGCTCAATAGACGTACTGGTAAACAACGCAGGTATTTCAAATTTTCATCCTATTGATGAGGTCGATTTTTCTACATGGCAAGAGTCGTGGAATCGTATTCTTGGTACAAACCTAGTTGCAGTTGCAAACCTTTGTTACTTAGCCTCAAAGTCAATGATTAAAGCCAAGTCGGGCAGAATAGTTAATGTATCGTCTCGTGGTGCTTTTAGAGGAGAGCCTATGCAAACTGCTTATGGAGCCAGTAAAGCAGGATTGAATTCTCTAAGTCAATCTTTAGCTAAGGCTTTGGGGAAATATAATATTATGGTAAATGTCGTTGCTCCTGGATTTACCGAAACTGATATGGGCGCAGATTTTCTTTCGGAAAAAGAAAGAGAGTCTTTATTGGCGGAAACTCCACTAAAACGAATGGCAACACCAGAAGAAGTTGCAAATGGAATTCTTTTTCTTGCTGCTGAAGGCTCTGAATACACCACTGGAAGTATATTGGATATTAATGGAGCTTCATACTTGAGATCGTAAATTAAATTTTGGATATATTCCAAGCATTTAAAAATTAATTCCATTCCAGATTATACTTCTTTTTACATTCATCCTGAAATTGGGATTGTCAAAACACATCAGTGTGAAGTCGGGCCCGACGCACTGTTTGAAGCAGATTATATTCTTATAGAAAAGAATTTTTAGTTTTCACGGCTAAAATATTGACCAAGAACTTCAAATAGCAATTTTCTATCAACAGGTTTTGTAATATGTTGATTAAATAGGGCTTCCTGTTCTTTTTTGTTAGGATTAAATGCATACGCTGATTGTGCAATAATTACCACATCCGGCATAAATACTCTGATTCTTTTTGCAGCAGTATAACCATCCATTAAAGGCATTTTGATATCCATAAGGATTAAGTCGATATCTGGATTGTTTTGCATAGTTTCTATCGCCTCAACTCCAGTATTGACATGTATTAATTCCCAGTTTACATCTCTCAAATAAGAAGAGTATATAAGATATGAATTTAAATCATCTTCGGCAATTAGCACTTTTATACCTGGTTGTAATTCAATAGGTTTATTTGGATATTTCTTGTTCGATTCTGTTTCTACACACGGGATCGTAAAATTAAACTCAGAGCCTTTACCTTCTTCGCTTCGAAGAGAGATTGTCCCATTCATCATTTCGACATAAGCTTTTGCTATAGACAATCCAAGTCCTGCGCCCTGTTTTGCTGATTTGTCAGTAATGTCTGCCTGAACAAATCTTTGAAAAACAGCCTCTTGTCTGTTTGTAGGAATGCCTATTCCGGTATCTCTTACAAAAAATCTGAATTCTTTTTCATCGTTTTTTATAACTATATTATAACCGAATTCGATATGGCCCACATCTGTATATTTAATGGAATTTTTAATCAGATTAGTTAGAACACTTATTGTTTTATTTCTGTCAATTAGGTAAATGTTGTTTTTATTTTCAACTGGGTTATGAGAAATTAATTTGAGATTTTTTTCTTTTGTTTCGGTTTCGAAGAAATTATATACATCATTACACAATTTATGCATATTCGCTTCCTCAGATGTAACTTCTGTTAAACCAGACTCTATTTTTGAGATGTCAACAATATTATTTATTATTTCCATCATTCGCATTCCACTAATTTCAATAAGATTGAGATACTCTGTTCTTTCTTCATTTGAAGTTTCGGAATGTTGCAATAATTCTGTAAAACCGAGTATTCCGTTCATGGGAGTTCTGATTTCGTGGCTCATATTTGCAAGAAATGAAGATTTTAAACGGTCGCTTTCTTCAGCTTTTTCTTTTATAATTTTAAGATCATTTTCATAAATCTTCAAATCTGTAATATCTGTAATTGTGCCAACAAAACCACCAATTTCTCCTGATGGATCATAGTCGGGTACTGCTTGCCCCAAAACCCATCTTTCGCTACCGTTTGGTTTAATGAATCGATATTCTTCGTAATTTGCTTTTTTGATTACCGCAGCTCTTTCCCAGTTGTTTATGAGTTTCTCTTTGTCGTCAGGATGTATTGCTTTGTGCCAACCTAATCCCATTGCTTCTTCAGAATTTAATCCCGTAATTTCGCACCATTTTGGATTTACAAAAATGGTTTTACCTTGATTATCGGTTAGAAAAACACCAACAGGAGATATTTTTGTTAAGGTTTTATATCGTGATTCGCTTAACATTAACGCTGTTTCTGCTTCCTTTTCTCCTTTATTTTTTTCTTTTGATACTTGCTCATATTTCTGTTTGTAGGATAGAGTATAAAAAACATCTTTCAATGTGCTAGCTGTTGCTAAATTGTTGGATTTTTCAAAATATTTAAGATAAATTGTGAAAATAATACTGTAGATTATCGCTGCAACGCCTTTTGAAATTAATCCAGAAAAGAAAATCATTTTTAATTTATCGTAGTTGGCAAATGCTAAAAGGTTAAAAACAATAGTGTCGAAACATATCACAATTAGCATTGTTAAAATAATTCGGAGTATTAAAGTTGGGATAAATCGAGAAATGAATTCGAAAAGCACAATAATTAATACAGCATCAAAAGCCATTGTTAATGTACCAATCAATAGTATCCATGCATTTGCTTTAAACAGTTCCGGTGAAATATTTAATGGATTATAAACCGGTGATGCAAGATAATTGAGTTGTATAGACAGAAGCAATAATGTCATGACAACGTTTGTAATTAATAAAGCGTAAATTATTTTTCTTGTTTCTAGAGCATCGTCTTTGATATAAATTATTAGTACTGTAAAAAGACTAACAGTGAAGAAAATTGTTGATCCTGGGGTAATAAATATGTTTTCAGTTATTTTAAAATAGACGGTGCTGGATAAAAACACTTGTAAGAATTGAAACAAGCCAATTGCAGCAAATAGTAATCCTTTTCCGCATTTTTTTCTTAATCGAAAAAGAAAGAGAATTAACACTCCAACAACAATTGTTTGGCCGGCAAGAATTAGTATTTGTCCAAAACAAATATTCATAATAATTTATTATTCTGTGTATTCTAAGCAAAGCAATAATTTTATCCTTAGAAGGACAAAGTGCTTTATACTATACGAAAATTAAATAGAAATGTTATTTGTACTTATGTCTAGAAGTAGAGTTAATTTGTTTTTATCCTAATTTTTTGAACAAAAAACAATGAAACAAGAGCCAATACTGCACCAGCAATAAATGGAATTCGCCAATTTAGGAGCCATAAGGCACCACCAATTACTGGAATTATAACTGCTGAAATATGATTTATTGCATATGCTGTTGAAATTGACGGAGCAATATCTTCAGGTTCTGCTATTTTTTGGAAGTATGTATTTACGCTCATTGCAAATCCATAGAATACATGGTCGAGTACATATAAAGCAGAAATAATAATCGCGTTTTCGAAAAAAGCATAACCCAAGAAAACTATTATTAAACTACCATACTCAACACTTAGCATTTTTCTTTCGCCAAAACGCCTAATTCCTCTTGCAATATATGGATATATAAAGAATGTTAAAAGGTTATTTACCACAAAGAGTATTGTTACTTGTTGAACAGAAAAATCATATTTTTTTACTAGCATAAATACAGCGAAAACAACAAATATTTGTCTACGAGCTCCGCTTAAAAAACTTAGCACATAATACAACCAGTATTTTTTCTTAAAAAGAATTTTCTTGGATTGGATAACTATTTCAGGTAGTTTGGGTTTCCAAATGATTGCAAAAACTGCTAAAAAGAAAATTAGAATGCCAAAACTTAGATACAGTGATTTTAAACTTAAGTATGAAGCTAATCCAAGTATTAGTAATCCGATAATTATGTTGACAATTCCAGAGTAGGACTTTACTCTTGCAAGCATAAATGGGGTTTCTTCTTTTGAGAAATGCTGTAAAGTCAGAGATTGATTAACTGTTTCGAAGTAATGAAAGCCTGTTGAAAAGATAAATGTTGTGATAAGCAAACCTCCAAGACTTGGAAAAAATCCGGTTAATGCCATTCCGATACCCATAAGCATTATCGAAAATGCAGCAAATCGGTGTTCTTTGAACCAAAGC
>CAZUQY010000116.1:0-8941 GCA_964622935.1 uncultured Bacteroidales bacterium
CCAATGAATAAGTCTGGCAAAGGTGATTTTGCAGAATATCCTAAGTTTATTTCAAAAGATAAGACTTATGTTTATTATGACAGAAAGGATGTGTATGACAGAGCATATAAAAGAAATAAATTTTATTTTGAGGTTGACCCATTTGAGCTAGATAGTATTCAAGGATATTCCCGTGAAAACCTTCATTTTAACGGGACACTCTATTCTGGAACAATTTTCCCACCAATTAAAGAAACATTAAGATTACGAACTAGTGATTTTTCTCTTGGGTTTAATACACAGGCTCCTACGGATGGTTTGCCTTTATATGGCGAGAAAGCAACATATTATAACGAAATAGATCTTAGTAATCAAGGATTAAGGGGGGTTGGTAAGATTGATTATTTGGCTTCAAATGTTGAAGCAGATTATTTGATTTTCTTTCTTGATCATATGGAGGGACATTCAAAAGATTTTGTAATTAAGAAACAAAAATCTCCAGTAGAATATCCATCAGTTGTTGGTAAGGATAATACTCTAAGATGGAATGTTGAGGACGATGAGTTTATTATAAAGAACGATTCAACAGATTTTGTTATGTTCGACAAACAGGGCACATTTGACGGAAACTTGACGCTTAAAACAAATGGACTATTCGGAGACGGTGATTTGCATATTGCAAAAGCAAATGTCAGTTCGAATGAATTTCACTTTTTGCAGGACGTGGTTGAAGCTGACACATCAGATTTTGATCTATACACAATTAACGCACTTAACACTGACTTTGAATCTGATAATGTAAGGTCACATATTGATTTTATAGAACGAAAAGGAGTATTTAAGACTAACGGTGAAAATACAATATGGAAGTTTCCTAAAAATAAATATATCAGTGAGATGAATGAGATGACTTGGTATATGGATAAGGAAGAGCTTCAAATTAGTGCTGAAGTGGATGTTCTTGAAAAACTAGAAAATGTGGATGAAAATATTAGTCCAAATGAATGGGAGGACATATTCCTAGAAGGGCCTAAATTTACTTCTGTCCATCCTGATCAGGATTCTCTAAGTTTTGTTGCACCACGGGCAATATATAATTACGGAGAACACATTATTTATGCTGAAGGTGTTAAGTTTTTAAGGGTGGCTGATGCTACTATTTACACAGATGATGGTAATGTTACTATTGAAAAAGATGCGGTTATGCGTCCAATAAGTAATGCGAAGATAATCGCAAATTCTACGTCAAGATATCATACAATTTATGATGCAATGGTGAGTATATACGGTCACAAGGAATATACTGCCTATGGTGATTATGATTATCTTGACAATACTAAATCTTTACAGAAAATTCATTTTAACAAAGTCGCAGTGGATGCTTCTGGACAAACATATGCAAATGGAGATGTAATTGAACCGGATAACTTTAACCTAAATTCATTTTATGGTTTTCAAGGAAAGGTAAATCTTTATGCTAATCAGAAGAGTCTTGAGTTTAATGGTGGAGTTAAAATTAAATATGAATGTGACACATCTGCTGCAAATTGGTTGAAGTTTAAATCATTTATTGATCCTGAAGATATTTTTATTCCTGTAGATTCAGTTGCGTATAATATAAATAATTCGAGATTATTCTCTGGGATTTTATTATCATCTGCAAATCAGATATACCCTGCATTTCTTAGCAAAAGAAGAAATCAGTATGATCAAGAGATTTTTACAGCAAATGGATACCTCAATTATGATAAAGCAGAAGGGAAATATATGATTGCTTCGAAAGAGAAACTGAGTGAGCCTAGTTTACCTGGCAATTATATGCACATTCACAAAACAATCTGTAATGTGTTTGGTAACGGAAGAATAAATTTTAGTAAAGATTTTGGACTGTTCAAGCCAAATATAATTGGAAATGTTCTTTATTATCCTGATAGAGATACTACAGAATTTGAAGTTTCTATTATCCTTGATGCTTTCTTTAATAAAGATGCAATGGGAAACATGGCTGCGAAAATTAACTCTACTGAAGGGCTTGTTGGAATTGATGCCCGTAATGAAACCTATGAAATGGCATTAATTGAATATCTTGGAACGGAATTAGCTGATGAGTGGTTCTCAAATCAAAGTTTGGGTAATTATTCTAAACTTCCAAAAGAACTTGCCGATAAGTTTATATTTACTGATTTGCTGTTTATTTATTATCCTGAATTAAATTCATTTATTCATTATGGTCCAATTGGAATTGCTAACATTGGAAAGAATCAAGTAAATAAATATGTATTTGGTTTTATTAGAGTTGAAAAGTCTAGAAGGGGCGATGTTTTTGAAATCTTGTTGGAGCCAGATGTTGATAATTGGTATTATTTTAAATATGCCGCAGGTACTTTTAGTGCGATATCAGCAGATGAGAATTTTAATCAGATTGTTTACGATACCAAACCAAATCAGCGCGAATTAAAGGAAAATGGTATATTTTATCAGTATGGGCTAGGAAGTTCAACTTATATGAAGCGGTTTAGGAAAGAAATGTATCTAAAATTTGAGATTGATGAAGTTACGGAATAATACAAGCATTTTTGCAAGTCTCATTTCTTTAGTGTTTGTTTTTGCTTGCATTAGTCCGCAGATAGCTGAAAGTCAAACAAATCCTTCTTATAAGTATGACTTCTCATCTTTATACAACCCATCTGAAATATCTATTCATCCAGATGTTAGAGTTTTAGTCGAGGATGATGAAAATGCTATTGTTTTTTTTAGAATTCCTAAAGATGAAATAATGGCAAATCTGCCTAGTAGGCTTGATACCAGCTTCAATTTAGTAATTAAGTATGTGTTGAGAAATATGTCGGATTTTGAAATTACTGATTCTGGAGTCAATAGACTTAAGATATCAACTGATTTTCAGACAGATTATTTAGATAGTTATTTTAGAATTAGCTTAAAATCGAATACAAAAAACAAGTTAATTGTTGGATTTACAGGGCTTAAAAATATTGCTGGCTGTAGAATTATTTTGGATGTTGATAATAGTGGAGAATATACTGACAGCAGGTTTTTAGTTGAAGAAAAGCAAACCGGATTTGAGATATGTTATAATAATTTGGTTCGCACAGGAATGACTTATAGAATTACTTCGAGAAGTTTAGATAAATATACTGTCAAAATAAACTATTACAGTTTTAAAGATTATATTTTAGTGCCGCCATATTATGTTATTCCTAATGATGAAATTAATCAACCCGATTCTGTTTTTGATTATGTTATTGGTGATACTTTGGTTTTTAATGAAAAGGGATTTTATGTTGTTCAGCCTACTGCTAATATGCCAGGAGTGTTATGTCTGCTAAATGATGGTGAGCATTTTCCGGAAATAAAAACATTATCCCAGATGTTAGAGCCTCTGAAGCTTGTTTCAACAGCAAAGGAATTAAAGTTGATTAAAGAATCAGAAGATTTAAAAACTGCAATCGATGATTTTTGGCTTGGCAAATCAAATAATCAAAAATTTGCAAGAGAACAAATAAGGGTTTTCTATAATAGAGTAGAGTTATCTAACAAATTATTTAGTGATTATCGCGAAGGTTGGAAAACAGATCGTGGTAATCTTTATGTAATCTTAGGTCCTCCAACAATAGTAAACATGAGCGAAGATGGAGAAGAGTGGTTTTATGGGGAGAATCCAGATGTTGCAGGAGTATTGTTTATCTTTGACAAGGAAAACAGTATTTATGGTAGTCCTGTATATAAGTTAAGAAGGGGAGCTGTATATCAAACAATTTGGTCGCAAGCCATCGCAACTTGGCGTGATGGGAGAATATTTACAATAACAAAAAACTAACTAATGGATAATTTTATTTTTGGAATCAGACCGGTTCTTGAGGCTATTAAATCGGGTAAGGAAATTGATAAAGTTTTAATTAAAAACAACTCGACTGGCTCATTGATAGGAGAGTTATTTACCGAATTAAAAAAATGTAATATTCGAACTCAATATGTTCCTGGAGAGAAAATTGATAAGGTCTCACATGGGGTGAATCATCAGGGTGTTGTAGCATATTTGTCACCTGTTAGTTATCAGGATGCTGAAGATGTTATAAGTAGAGTTCTTGAATCAGGACAAATCCCATTGGTGATTATGCTGGATGGTGTCACTGATGTTAGAAATTTTGGGGCAATAGCACGAACAGCTGAATGTATGGGTGCTCATGCAATTGTAATACCGGAATTTAATAGTGTGAGAATTACCGAAGATGCAATTAAGACATCAGCCGGAGCACTTTATAATATTCCTGTTTGCAAAACCGATAATCTCGTAGATACAGTGATGTTGTTCCAACAGATGGGTATTACTGTTATAGCTGCATCAGAAAAATCAGCGAATTTATTGTATTATTTTGACTTGAATATTCCGCTTGCAATTGTTCTTGGTGCTGAAGATAAAGGTGTTTCACCTCAACTTCTAAAACGTGTCGATAGGTCATGTAAAATCCCACTTGTGGGTAAAACAGATTCTTTAAATGTTTCAGTAACCGCAGGAATAATTATATCTGAAGTGGTGAGGCAACGAATGAAGATAAGTCCAGAATAAGTTGTGTAGTTTTAACTTAAGAATGATTCTATTTTAGAAATAAGGACTTCTTCGTGTATAGGCTTCGATAGATAGTCATTGCAACCCGCTTTAAGCGCTTTGTCAAAGTCATCTTTGTAAGCGTATGCTGTTTGCGCAATGATTGGAATGTCTTTGTTGAATTTTCTAATTTCTGCTGTTGCAGTAAAACCATCCATTCCAGGCATTTTCATATCCATAAGAATCAAAGAAATTTCGTTTCCTTTTTCCCGAATAGTTTTTACAACATCATTACCATTATCTACGTAAATAATATCATATTTGTCGGGATCAATAATTTCACGATAAAAAAGATAATTTAACGATTCGTCATCAGCAATTAGTATGCATGGTTTTATTGGCATAATAGTTTATCAATTATACTTGTAAAAGTAAGAAAAAAACGAATACTGCCATAATGGTATGTGATAATTCTATTTGTGAACAGGTGTTGGAATGTTTAAAAGTTTGGATTATAATGCATTATATGTTTGATGTTTTGCATTTTTTGTACCTTTCGAGACATCTTTCTCGTGCAAATTCGTGATTAACGATAGCAGAAAACTCATAATTTTCAGGAAACTCAGGAATAAAACGTTTAATATATTCATTGTTTTTATCAAACTTTTTATGCTGAAGACTTGGGTTAAAGATTCTGAAATATGGTACCGAATCACATCCAGTGCTTGCTGCCCATTGCCAGTTTCCATTATTACTTGATAATTCGTAATCGAGAAGCATTTTAGCAAAATAAGCCTCACCCCATCTCCAATCAATAAGTAAATGTTTAGTTAGAAATGATGCAGTAATCATTCTAACACGGTTATGCATATATCCTGTTGAGTTTAATTCTCTCATGCCTGCATCAACAATTGGATAGCCTGTTTCTCCTTTACACCATTTTTCAAAGTCATCAAGATTGTTTTCCCATGCAATATAATCGAAATGTTTTTTAAAAGATCTTCTCTCAACATATGGGAAATGGAACATAATTTGTATAAAAAACTCTCTCCAAATTAATTCGCTAAGAAATATATTATTTGATTTATATGCTTCTTTTACAAGCTCTCGTATACTTATTGTTCCAAATCTAAGATGTGGACCAAGATAAGTGCCAGAATCTTTAGAGGGAAAATCACGTTCCTTATCATAATTGCTTATTTTTGATAAATTAAAATCTTTAACAATGAATGGCCCTTTGCTAAATCCTAATTCAAGTAATTCAGGAAAGTGATATTGCGTTTTAGTGAATTTGTGAAGCAGTTCCTCAGAAGGGTAGGAGGAAGTATTCTCTAAATAGAAGTTTTTTAGCCAAGAGTTCTTGTAATGAGTAAAAATTGTATATGGGGTTTTGTCTTTTTTTAGAATATCATTTTTCGCAAAAACAACTTGATTTTTATATAGATGTAGTATTGAGTTATTTGCAGAAAGTAGAGTTTTAATTTTGGCATCTCTATTTGTAGAGTATGGCTCATAGTCTTCATTTGCAAAGACATTGGCTATGTTGTACTGTTTAATTGTTTCGCTAAAACATTCTTTTGGAAAACCGTGTTTAACTAACAATGATGACCCATGCTCTTTTAGTCTGTTATTTATTAATTTCAATCTTGAATGAATAAAACTTAATCTGGAATCGTTTTCTTCAAGTTCGTCGATTATTTCGCGATCAAAAATAAATAATCCGAGTACAGGTTTATCGCTTTTTAATGCGTGATATAATCCATGATTATCGTGCAAACTCAAGTCTCTCCTGAACCAGAAAATATTTATATCATTTTTCATTGAAGCTTTTAGTAAATATAACTAAATCAAGCCATTTTTGTTGTAATTTTGTAGAGATTCAAAATTTATATAGATGAAAAAAACAACACTCGCATTTTTAATAGTTTTGATTGCTCAGTGCTCTTTTGCACAAGAGTTTATAAACAGAAAATCTCTGTGTGATTATAATTTAAACGGAAAAGTAAAAAGCATAAAATACAATGATGTTACAACCAGAAAAATTACAACTTTTAATCAAGATGGAATAGAATTAACAAAAGAGATTAATAATTTGAGCTCTGATGATTATTTTGAAAATAAGCATGTTGAGGTTAATTATGTCGATACATTAACCGAGATTAGTATTTATAATATGGAAAGTAATTTGATTTGGGAATCAGAAATAATTATGGATGCTCAAAGACGAATTAAGAATGAATCATGGAAGAATAATATCACAAATGAAGAGTTCAATTCTGATTATATTTATTCTAAAGATGGAAAACTGTTATCAGAGATGATTTGTCGTCCAATTTTTGACGAGATTGTAAATGTTGAAAGATATGCTATTAGATACTTTTATGATAATGATGGAGTGCTTATTAAAAGTGAGAAAACTGATTATATTTCTGATAAAATGATAGCTGAAGATTATCTTTATTCAAAAACTGGCATAATAAGTGAGAAAAAAATCAGTCAGAAGAATTTTAGTTCAGAGAATGCTATTACCTACCGTGTTAAGTATGATAAAAGTTCAAATGAGCTAGAACGAATAGCAATTTCAGAATTGGATAAATCAGAAAAAACGGAATCTAAAATAAGATATAATAAGAACTCTGGCATAAAGAAAATTAGGTTGTATGACAGTAAAGGTAAGGGATGTAACATCAGAAATAAATATTCTGGGGAGAACCTTAAGTGGTCACAGTTAAAACTAGCCGATGGTGCAAAGCAATATGTATTAATAAATACTTATGATGAAAATAGGAATTTGCTAAGTACTAAAATGATAAATTTTTCAAACCCTACATTGAATAGTGAAATTCATTATGAGTACAAATATGACCATAAAAGTAATTGGATTAGTAGGTCTCGAATTCAAGATGGACAAATACAAAATACAGAAGAAAGAGAAATTATTTATTTCTGATTACTTTTCTTAAATAAACTTAATAAGTCCGATTCATACTCATCCACAATATTATCCCATTCAAATAAAGTGTGATATTTTTTAAGACTTTCATTCTCAATCTTATAATTATTGACAAATTTTGTTTCGTAAAAATCAAGTATTTTTTGAGCAATTTCATTAGGGTTCTTTTTTTCAATAAATTCACCATTAATGCCAGCAGTTATTAGATCCTCATTATTACTGATTTTGGTTACTATAACATATTGGCCACAAGCTAGGGCTTCTAGTGTAGCAATGCTCATTCCTTCGTTTAGAGATGGTAGTACAGTCAGAGCTGCAGTCTGATATTCTTCTAGCATTTCTGTTTTTGAAATCCAAGATTTAAAAATTACAGTTTTCTCAAGTTTGTGTTTTTCGACAAATGATTCCATCTTTGAGCGAAGCTTTCCATCACCTAAGATATGTACTTCAAAGTTTGGGATTTTTTCTTTAATAATCAAAATTGCATTCAGAAAACTCATAGGGTCTTTCTGTTTTACTAATCGCCCTGGGAATAATACGATAAATGTCTTTGAGCGTTTAGTGTAATCTGCTTTAAATATACTGCTGTTCCAACCGTTGTGAATAATTTTATTTTTATAGTTGAAAGATTTACCGATAAAATTATCAATATTCTCTTTCATGTCTTTTGACTGAACGTAATTCCGTTCAGACTGCAGGGTAATTTTTCGAATCCATTGGTATGTGAATGCGTGATACCACATCATTTGTTCTGGCATAAACCATGGGATATCATGTCCGTGTGACAAGATAATATATGGTAATCTGAACATGAGCTTCATACTATAAGCTACTTCTCCGCCAGGTAATGCAAAGTTTGCAAAACAAAAATCATATTTTTCATTAACGAGATGTTTCTTTAAGAATTTTTTTGTTGCAAACATCCACGAAAGCATTTCTATTGGATTAGACTGAAAAATATATTTTCGTTTGCTGTGTAGTCTAATAATTCTCAAATTATCTATTGTCAAATCGTCTTCTTGACCGTCGAACCATGTGGTGAGAATGGTTATTTGATGCCCTTTATTAGCAAGTCCTTCGGATATATGTTGAGTAATAACTCCAGCACCACCACCTAAAGGCGGATACTCATAATTCAGCATTAATATCCTCATTGGAGACATGTTGCCAAAAATACAAAAAAAACATTGTAAACAGTATTAAAAATATTATATCATTAAATACATATTCATTAGGCAATAAATAGTTGTCAGGATATTATTATCTTTGTAATTCAAAAGATAGGTTATGGTTTTAAAAGTTGTTTTGTTTTTGACAATTGTTTTTCAGATTGTTGCTGCAATAGTATCTTTACGGTTAACGAAGCGCACAAAATATAACTTGTCTTGGGTCTTTATAAGTTTAGGCTTTGCTTCCCTTTTGATGCGGATGGTTTTAGAGGC
>CAZUQY010000117.1:0-8912 GCA_964622935.1 uncultured Bacteroidales bacterium
CAAGCAAATGCCCAAATACCGGATAAATGGAAAGAGCATTTTCTTGATTTTTATGTTAAACAGGTTGCAACATATATTCCTGTTGATGAAGAAGAATTTAAAAAATTATATTACTATTTTGTTTTGATTCGTATTCTTCAAACTCTAGGGGCATATGGATTGCGTGGTTTAATTGAGAAAAAAGCTCATTTTATTGAGAGTATTCCATTTGCATTGAATAACTTAAGAAATTTCTTGTTAAAAGTTGATTTTCTTGAGAATTTTCCTGAACTCCACAATGTTCTTATTCAGTTGAAAAATACCGATAAATTTACAAATATTGTTTATCCTAATTTTACGGTATCAATAAATAGCTTTAGTTATAAGAAAGGATATCCCGATGATAAAACTGGTAATGGTGGCGGATTCGTTTTTGATTGTAGAGGTATTCATAATCCGGGGAGGTATGCAGAATACAAACAGAAAACAGGGCGGGATAGAGAAGTTATCGAGTTTTTTAAAAACAAAACAAGTATTGATGAATTTGTTCGTAATGTTATTAATATAGTGAAACCATCAATTGATAACTATATTGAAAGAGATTTTAATTCTTTAAATATTAGTTTTGGCTGTACTGGTGGTCAGCATAGAAGTGTTTATTGTGCTGAGCAAATGGCAACCTTTATACGAAATAACTATAATGTGAAAGTCAGACTCATCCATAGGGAAATGGGGATAGAAGAGATTTAGTGTTTGAGTGGTTCTATTTGCTCTGAGTTCGATTGTTCAAATGTTCTTATTTCAAAAAATATGATTCTAGAACAGTAGAACAAAAAAGCAAGAATAATCAAAGCTTGACGTTAACCCCTCGTTCATTCCTCTGAGGGACATCGCATTTGCCAAACTAACCTTTGGAGGGAGTAGCTGAATATTATCATTATTTTTTCATTAGTCGTTCCTAAAAAAAAGTTCCAATATAATTTCGTTAACTCTCGTGTGTAGGCCTGATTAGGTAGCGGGCAGCTCTAGCGGTGAACGCAAAACAAATTAGAATTATGGTAAGCCGACATGTCGTTTATAAAACAAAGCATTGAATAAGAATTAGGGTGGTGCTTTGTTTTATACTAGGTTGTTATACAATTCTTTTGTTTTGGGAGAGGCGGGAGGGCGCATTACCTGATCTTGATTTTTTGTAACTTTTTTATCAAGAAAAAAGTTACAAAAAAAATTTATTAAGTCAGAAAAATAGAACAATTAAAGCTAGTCATTTTCCCAATGCTTATCCCTCCAAGGGAGTGGCCAAACAAAAAAAGGTTCTCATTTCTGAGAACCTTTTTGCGGACTGGACGAGACTCGAACTCGCGACCCCCGGCGTGACAGGCCGGTATTCTAACCAACTGAACTACCAATCCTTAAATCGGATGCAAATATAATTCAGTTTTTTAAAACCACCAAATGTTTTTTTCAAAAAAGCAGAAATAAAATGTATGTATATTTATAATATTTCACATTGTGCTGATTTTCAGGTATTTCAAAAATCTTTCCAAAAATCTTATGTGCTGTATAATTGAAAAAAAGAATTATTTTTGCAGAATATTTGATGAAAACATGATTGAAAATAATTCTGATACTATATGTGCATTGTCTTCACCTGCGGGAGTTGGAGCAATTTCTATTGTTCGTTTAAGTGGAAATGATAGTGTAGAAATAGCGTCGTCTATAATATCATCGCCCGTGAAGCTTGTTGGATCTTCTCCAAGAGTTTTACATTTTGCTAAGCTTATAAACGAAAGTGGTGATATTCTTGACGAGGTTCTTATTACAAAATTCTTAGCGCCAAATTCGTTTACTGGTGAGGATATGGTCGAAATATTTTGCCATGGCTCAGAGTATATTCAAACAGAAATTCTATCATTATTAGTTAGAAAAGGTGCTAGCATTGCGTTACCTGGGGAATTTACAAAGAGGGCATTTCTAAATAATAAGATGGACTTAGCTCAGTCTGAAGCAGTAGCAGATTTGATATCCAGTGGTAGTAAAGAGAGCCATCGGATAGCAATTAATCAAATGAAAGGTCAGGTCTCTAACGAAATTATTGAATTGCGAGAGAGAATGATTGGCTTGATATCTTTATTGGAATTAGAACTTGATTTTGGTGAAGAAGATGTGGAATTTGCTGATAGATCAGAATTGCAAAAGCTAACAACAGAGATATTGGATAAAGTTTCAGGTTTGATAGAGACCTTTAAATATGGGAATGCTATAAAATCGGGAGTTCCTGTGGCAATTGCAGGTAAGCCTAATGCCGGCAAATCAACACTCTTAAACAGCATTTTAAAGGATGATAGAGCTATTGTCTCATCTATACCCGGAACAACTCGAGATACTGTTGAAGAGTCTATTGTATTAGATGGTATTAAGTTTAAACTTATAGATACTGCAGGAATTCGAAAGTCAGAAGACGAAATTGAAAAGATAGGAGTGGAGAGGACTTTAAACAAGATTGGGCAATCACAAATTATAGTCCTCATAATTGATTCTACAGCTGATGATGAAGAGAATCTAAATTTTGTAAAAGATACAAGCATACAACTTTCAGAAGACCAATTTTTAGTAATAGCATTAAATAAAACCGATATTGTTGCTGATTTCAACATAACTCATTATGAAGAATTTGGGTCTGTAATTAAGATATCAGCCAAAACAGCATTAAATATTGATGTACTTTGTTCATTGTTAACAGATTATGTAAAATCCTTAAAACAATCTGATGCAAGTACTATTATTTCCAATGTGAGACATATTGAGCTTTTTAATAAGGCACACGAAGCATTAACACGAGCAAAAGAGGCTATTGCAAGTGGAATTAGCGGTGACTTTGTTTCTCAAGATCTTCGCGAAGCAATGTACTATCTTGGCGAAATCACAGGAACCATAAGTAATGAAGAGGTCTTAGGTGCTATTTTCTCGAAATTTTGTATCGGAAAGTAAAAATATTGAACAATATTTAAATAAAACAAACTAAAACATTATAATTCAGTTATATATGGATTTAATGTTCATAAGTTGTTGATACAAATATGACCATTAGAGTAAGAGAACGAAAACAAAAAAATGGGATTGCAAAACTATATCTAGATACATATGATCCTCAAGCTGAGAACACAAATTACAAATCCCTATTTGCTAAACAATTAACTTTTTATATCTTTACTTCCATAAAAGCATAAAGTTATTATGTATAGGATTTTTACTTTTCTATTATTAGTTTTGGGTTTAAATATTTCTGCTCAAAATATCTCAGTATCTTCATTTGAGCAACGCTCAAACGATCTTGACGCACGAGTTAATTTTCCTGTAAAAGATCAAAATGGTGATTTATGTGCTTTGCTAAAAATTGCTACAACTGAAACAGATTTTGTATT
Organism: uncultured Bacteroidales bacterium; assembly: GCA_964622935.1. Classification (GTDB taxonomy): domain Bacteria; phylum Bacteroidota; class Bacteroidia; order Bacteroidales; family ML635J-15; genus Bact-19. The sequence continues at coordinate 3,405 of CAZUQY010000117.1, forward strand.
CGAAGGAGGACAGCTTGGGATAATGAAAACAGAAAAGAAAACTGGAGAATATTGGGTTTACATTCCTTATGGCTCGAAGAGAATTACTATAAAACATAATCAACTAGGTAATTTGTATGATTACACTTTCCCAGAAACCATAAACAAAGCAACAGTATATTTAATGAAACTCACAACAGGAAAAGTTACAATTGTTGTTGAAGACGCAGAGATATTAACAGAATGGATAGTAATTACAAGTACACCTGAGAACGCACAAGTATATATTGATGATAAACCTGTTGGTTACACTCCTTTTTCGGGAGAATACCAACTTGGTGAGCATAACTATCGTATTGAATTGCCAATGTACCATAACAATGCTGGAGTTTTTAGCTTAGATGCAAATACTGGAAAACAAAAAGTAGAGGCTGATTTAAAACCAAACTTTGGGAGTATTTATGTAACAAGTTCTCCAGAGAGTGGTGCAGATGTCTTGATGGATGGGAAACCTACAGGTAAAACTACACCTTGTGAAATAAACGAGGTAATGAGTGGTAAACATAATATTACAATAAAGCTAAACATGTATTACGATTCTTGGCAAGAAGTAACAGTTAGCGATGACCAAAAATCTAATCTTGGACTTACAATGAAACCTGCTTTTGGAGAATTGGACATTACTACAAATCCTGTTGCAGATATATACATAAATGGGAGTAAGGTTGGTAGTGGATCAATTAAAGAAAGAAAAACCTCAGGGTTTTACACTGTAGAAGCCCGAAAGGAAAAGCATACAAGTGATTCTAAAAAAATTGAAGTTACAGATGGTGAAACAATTACAATAGAACTAACTCCTACACCACAATATGGAACATTAAAAATAAATTCTAATCCACCAGAGGCATATATATACATTGATGGAGTGAAAAAAGGAACAACACCAATAACATTAAGAAAATTATTAGTTGGTGAATATAATTTAGAATTAAAAAAAGAAACTTATGCTACCTATATTGGCAGTATAGAAATAAAGCACAACGAAATCACTGAAATTACCGAGAAACTTGTAAGTGGTGCAAATCCTTATGAGATTGAATCTAAAGATCCTTTTTTAGCTGAAATGGTTTATGTTGAGGGAGGCACTTTTACAATGGGATGTACAAGCAAAAAGGGCAGCGATTGTTCTGAGAAAGAAAAACCTATACATAAAGTGACATTAAGTGATTATTATATAGGTAAATACGAAGTAACTCAAAGGCAGTGGCAGGCTATTATGGGTGTTTCGACTAAGCTAAGCAATCCATCATATTTCAGCAACTGTGATAGTTGCCCCGTAGAGAATATAAGTTGGGAGGATATACAAGTCTTTTTAAGTATTTTAAATAAAAAAACTAGTAAAACATATCGCTTACCTACAGAGGCGGAATGGGAATATGCAGCACGAGGTGGAATTTCTAATTCATCAGGAACTGCAACGAAATATTTAGGTAGTGATAATATTAGTTATATTGCATGGTATTTGGACAATAGTAGTAACAGAACTCATCCAGTGGGGCGAAAAGCACCCAACGATCTAGGCATATACGACATGAGTGGTAATGTGTGGGAGTGGTGTAGCGATTGGTATGGAGATTATAGTAGTAGCCGACAAACAAATCCAAAAGGGTCTGCAAATGGCTCGAATCGTGTTTTGCGAGGCGGTGGTTGGAATTATTCGCCTAGGTACTGTCGTGTTTCGTATCGCAATGGCATCAATCCAGAAGATCGTGGCAGCAACTGCGGTTTCCGCTTGGTACTTGAACCATAAATATATATGACATTTAGGTTTGAAATGAATTTCACCGCTCACTCTGATTTAGCTCCGCTGAGCTCGTATAAAATGCTCGGTTGCAATCCGAGTGTTTCAAATTGTTATATACTTAGCGTCTGTTTTGATTTACATTCAGCGTAAACAATTAAGAACACAAATTCCAAATCCCTATTTGCCAAACAATTAACTTTTTATATCTTTACTTCCATAAAAGCATAAAGTTATAATGAATAAGATTTTTACTTTTTTATTTCTCGTTTTGAGCATAAGTATTTATGCCCAAGAAATCTCTGTATCTTCATTTGAGCAACTTCCAAGTGACCTAGATGCTAGAGTTAACTTTCCTGTTAAAGATCAAAATGGTGATTTATGTGCTTTGCTAAAAATTGCAACTACCGAAACAGGTTTTGTTTTCGAAGGCGGACAGCTAGGAATAATGAAGACAGAAAAGAAAACCGGCGAGTATTGGGTTTATATTCCTTATGGATCTAAACGAATGACTATAAAACATAACCAATTAGGTAATTTGTACAACTATCCATTTCCAGAAACCATAGACAAAGCCACAGTGTATTTAATGAAACTCACAACTGGGAAAGTAACTGTAGTCGTTGAGGATGCTGTAATAAAAACACAATGGTTAATTATTAAATCTAATCCTGAAGGTGCAGATGTATTTATTGACGACCAGCTTGTTGGGACAACACCTTTCCAAAGAAAATACGAAGAGAAAGATTATAATTATAGAATAGAGAAAAATAGATACCATACAGAGGCTGGAAAAATATCAATATTAGGAGATAAGAAAATTCTTGATATGAATTTAAAACCCAAATTTGGAGATATTAAGATAAATTCTGCACCAGAAAACGGAATGCTTATTTACCTTGATGAAGAAAATACAGGGCAGAGAACTCCTGCAACTCTTACTGAGGTTTCCTCAGGCGAACATAAAATAAAAATACAAAGTGAGTGGTATCAGCCTCAAACAAAACTCATAGAAGTAAAAGACGAACAAATATCAAATATTGATTTTTCTATGGAACCAGCATTTGCTGAAATAAGCATTATTGCAAAACCTGATGCTGATATTTTAATTGATGGAACAAAAAAAGGTTCTGGAAATTGGAATGGAAGACTTCTGAATGGTATTTATACAATTAAAATTGAAAGAGACAAGCACTACAGTGAAGAAAAACAACTTAAAATTATTGCAGGACAAGCTGAAAACCTAAGTTTTGACTTAAAAGGTAAAAAAGGCAATGTGGATATTATCACAACTCCTATGGAAGTCAAAGTGTATTTGGATGGAACTTCTAAAGGTGATTCTCCGATTACAATTAGCGACTTACTTATTGGAGAGTACGAACTAAAAATGGAAAAAGAAGGGTATGGAACTATCACTAAAACCATTACAATTAAAGAGGATGAAGATATTTCTATAAATGAAACACTTCCCCAAGGCAAACAAATAACAATAACCAGCACACCAACAGGAGCAGAACTAGAGATTGATGGACAAACTATAGGCAAAACTCCATATACCGGAACCTTAAGTTTTACTAGCCATACAATTATGCTTACAAACAATACCAAAATTGTAAACGAAAGTATAACTGTAACTCAAGGCGGAAAAACAAGTTGGAGTTTTGACGTAAATGAACTCGCTGACCCATTTGAAGGAGAAATGGTTTTTGTAAAAGGTGGCACTTTTACAATGGGTAGTCCCAAAAGCGAAGTCGATAGGGCTAGCGATGAAATCCAGCATCAAGTTACATTGAGTGATTTTTATATAGGAAAATATGAAGTTACATTTGAGCAATATGATGTGTTTTGCACATCAACAGGTAAAACTAAACCGAGCGACGCAGGTTGGGGTCGTGGCAAACGTCCTGTTATTAATGTAAGTTGGAATGATGCTACAGCTTATTGCGAATGGCTAAGCTCACAAACAGGTAAAACCTATCGTTTGCCAACAGAAGCAGAATGGGAATATGCCTGTCGTGCAGGCACGGCAAAAGCTTTTAATACAGGTAATATTTTAACCACTTCACAAGCAAATTATAATGGTAATTATCCCTATAATAATAATGCAAAAGGAGAATATAGGGAAAAAACCATGCCAGTAGGGAGTTTTTCGCCCAACGCTTGGGGATTATATGATATGCATGGCAATGTTTGGGAAAGGTGTAGCGATCTGTATGGAACTTATCCATATAGAAAACAAACGAACCCAAAGGGTGCAACGAAGGGGTCGTACCGCGTGCGCCGTGGCGGTAGTTGGTTCAACCGTGCGCAGGATTGCCGTTCGGCGGACCGTGGCAACTTTGGCCCAGACGATAGTCCCTACGATATAGGCTTTCGTGTTGTGTCCCCCCAGCAATAGCGGTTAATTCATCCCTTTCGTTTAAGTTGTATGAGTTTTTAAAATGTAGTGAATAAAGAGCGTAACGGAGTGGAGCGAATATGAACGGAATGATAAAAACGAGTTTTAATATAATACCGCTTTGTAGTTTATTATTCATTAAGTCAATGTATTGTTTTAACAAAAACTTTATGTAAATTTGTATCAAAACAACCAGAAATACTATGAGAAAAGTACAAATAATTATTTTTTTTACTCTTTTAGCAAACATCACCTTCGCACAATCCATAGAGCAAATCAAAGCTGACCGCGACACTTACATTTGTGGTGAGGGCTGGGGCACAACTTTAAAAAAGGCTCAAAACGATGCGTTAGCAATGATAATCGGTCAAATCTCTACTGAGGTAGAAAGTAGTTTTACTCTATTGAAAACAGAAGAGACTGAGAATGATGAAAGCAAATATAAAGAGAGTGTTGAATCTGTTGTAAATACATACAGTAACGCAAGTTTGAAGAACACAGAACTGATATTAATATCAAATGAACCTGATGCTCATGTTTTTCGGTATATAAAGAGAAGCGACCTTTATAAGGTTTTTGAGGATAGAAAGCAAAAAATCATTGGTTTTGCTGGAAATGGTGATGCTGCTCTTGAGAATTTACAGATTGCTGATGCAATAAGATACTATTACTGGGCATTGACATTACTACATTCACATCCTGATGCAAGTTCAATCAAAATGACAACAAAAGATGGGCAGAAACAACTTCTTGCAACATGGTTGCCTTTTCAAATAAAGCAAATTCTTGTTGGTGTTGACATAAAAATTGCCAAGCTTGAAGATAAAGGCACCTATAAACAAGCAATATTACATATAACTTGGAATGATAAGCCAGTTAGGAATCTAGACTACTCTTATTTTGATGGTAGGAATTGGTCTAACATTATTGGTGCAAAAGATGGTATTGGTTATATAGAATTGCCTTCAACTTTTGATATGGATAGCGAAATTGATTTTAAAACCGAATACTTTTTTGAAGCTGAAGCCGCTATCGATAATGAGTTGAGAGATGTTATGAAAGAAATTGAACCAATTCCGTTTCGCGATGCATATATTAAAATAAATTCTGCAAAGACAGCAGCTATTATCGAAAATGTTGTAAAACCAATATCCTACGATTTAAATGCAAATATTGATAATACTGAGTCTTTTGAAACAATTATTTCCAAAGTTTGTTCAGCTATTACTAAAGATGACTATGTATCTGTAAAAAACTTATTTACTGATGAAGGATATAAAATTTATACTGAACTTTTACAATATGGTAAAGCTGGAATACTTTCAACTGA
>CAZUQY010000118.1:0-8869 GCA_964622935.1 uncultured Bacteroidales bacterium
AGATTACGATATAGTTTAGCTGGGCGAAAATTTTCACTTTTCCCACCCCCAACAAAAGCTACTTTACATGATACTGCAAAAAGCAAAATACAAATTCCGAGTAAATAATATCTTAATATCCGTTTCGACACCCTAATCAACAATAGTTTTATTACTAATTTTTTCTTTTAATTGTTCCGAATCATCACCATATTCAACCGCCTTTTCCCAAGACTTAACAGCCTTATCTATTTCTCCTAGCTTAAATAAAATATCGCCCTGATGATTATAATAAACATCGTTTTGCTTATCATTTAAGATCGCTTTTTCAATAAAACTAATGGCTTCTTCATATTTTCTATTTTCATAAAGAACCCATGCATGAGTATCAAGATAAACCGGATTATCACTATCCAGTTCCATAAGTTTAGTACTGAGTTCTAAGGCTCTGTTAAGATTCTCTCCTCTTTGAACAAGAAAATATGAATAATTATTTAAAACAGTAAGATTTTCAGCATCTTTATCCAAAACTATTTCGTAGACAGAATCAGACTCGTGATGCATGTTCAATTTATGATAAGAGTCGCCTTGTAAGATTAAAAACTCGGAAAGTAATTGCTGATCATTTCTCAGAAAAGAGGACACATAACCTACAGCATCGCAAACTTCACTATAATTCTCTGTTGAATATGCCGAAATAATAAAGTACCTGTATAGCTCTATCACATTCGGAAATAACTTTGTTGCTTCCTTACTTCTCCTATACATTGACTGCATATCGTTTAATACAAAATCAAGCTGTAGAGCCTGTCCCCATATCTTATATCTTGATTTATCATGCTCCAAAAGGAAATCGAACTCTTTTTGTGCCGCCTCATAATCTTTAGTCATTAAAAAGAAATCTGAATTTAATGCCCGAACTTTAAGTTCATCGGGATAGATTTCAGTAAATACTTCCAACATGTATTTCATATTCCCAATCAAGAAATTATTATCACCCATGATTTCGAGCATTTGGAGCATAATTCTAACTTTAATATCAAGCTCAACATCATCACGTTTAATTCCTAGTGCAAGGTATTTGATTGAACTTTCGTAATCCTGTCTAGTCCTGTAAAAGTCAGCCATTGAGAAATACACTATCCCATCTTCAATCTGATCTAAATTAATAGATTGATAAACTTGGTCTGCCTCAATGTATTTGCCGGCATTGACGTATGACTCAGCTAATAAAGTTTTATACTTTTCATTCTCGGGAGAATTATCAACCAACTTTTGTACTTCACCAATTGCTTCATCATATTTCCCTGAAGTACTGTAACAGGATTCCTTTTCCAAAGAAATCATTTCATTGACACCAAAACGTGTTTCAGCATTATTAAGTATTTTAATGGCTTCCTTTAAATCGCCTAATTCCATAAGAATCCCAGAAAGCTCAAAATAATAGTTGATTTTCTCTGAATGTGTTTTAATCAAAATTTTATACACTTCCGCTGCTTTTTGATTTTGTGAGTTATTTTGGTATAAATAAGCAAGCAGTAATTTAAAATATTCGTTCTCTGTATTATCGAGGGCCACTGCTTTTTCTGCATATTCCATAGCAGCGTTTATATCTCCCCCAAGATTCAATATTCCAGCAATTTCATAACAAACTGCAGCTTGTGTTTCATCAACTTGATAAGCAAATGAATATTGCTTTAGAGCTTCCTCATAATTACCAAGAATCTTTTGTTTATTAGCCTCCAAAAAATGATAATTGAATTTGAAGTTCTTTATTCGAGGGTCCTCATCTTCATTTTTAGCTGATTTTCCTTTGAGAACTCCACATGAAGTAAAGATAAGAACAAACAATACTACAGGAATAATAAGCTTAAAGAAACCGAATTTAGAGAATCCCATTTTAAGTTTTATATGTATATTATTTATTCTCATATTGATTATAATCACCTAAGCTTACGTCAGTCTTCTTACCTGTAAACTTAACATAAGAGCCTATCATAGAGTCGGTTAAAAGCGCATTTTCAATATTTGTATTTTTCTGAATAATCGAGTTACTAATAATTGAGTCTTCAATGCTAGAGTTGCTACCAATTGAAACAAAGGGACCAATAATTGAGTTCTCTATTTGTACATTTTCACCAATGAAACAAGGTTCGTTAATCACAGAATTTGCAATTTCAGCTGATTTACTAATGCTTGCAGCTCCTTTTGTACGTGCGAGTACTCTTTGATGTGTTTCAACAGTAATGTCTTTATTACCGCAATCTAACCATTCGTCAACTTTTCCTGGAATAAACTTGAGTCCTGCCATTCTCATATTTTCTAGAGCAGTTGTCAATTGATATTCGCCGCTTTTTTTAATGTCATTATCGATAATATTATCCAACTCCTTACGCAACCTATTGCCATCACTAAAATAATAGATTCCAATGATTGCTAAATCGGACACAAACTCCTGGGGTTTTTCAACAAATCCTTCGATAAAACCTTCTTTATCCGTACTGACAACACCGTATGCTTGAGGGTTTTCCACTTTTTTAACCCAGATAATACTATCAGCAGCAGGATCAATTTTAAAATCAGCATAAAAAAGAGTGTCAGCAAAAGCAACGACAGTTTTACCTGTAAGTGCTGGAGCAGCACACCAAACAGCATGGGCAGTTCCCAAAGCTTCTTTCTGGTAATATATTGTTCCCTTAGCACCAACGCTTGCTGCGATTTCCTTCAATTGATTTTCTATCGCATCTCCAAATTCACCAATAACAAACGCGATTTCGTCAATTTTATCTTCACATACACCGGCTATACCTTCTACAAGCCTATGCACAATAGTTTTGCCTGCAAGTTCAATCAGTGGTTTAGGTACGGTCAGAGTGTGAGGTCTCATCCGTGTTCCCATTCCTGCCATTGGAATTATTATATTCATTTTCTAAATTTTTAATTACAATTTCAAACTATCTAAAAATCCTGAGCTTTATCAATTTATTTTTTAATCAATTTAATTTCTGACTTCCCAATATATAAAAGCATTTCTTAGTTCCCTAAAAAACCTACAATATTAGTAATTTTAACCAACATGAAGAAATTTTTATTAATAGAGGTATAGAAAAGGGATAAAAGGAACCAAATCTGATAAAAAATGAACCGTTATGAAGTTCTAAATTTTGAAGAAATTTTTCTCTATTATAAATAATATTATTTTCATATTTGATTATAAGTCCTATAAGATATAAACATGTTGTATTAAGAATTTATTTTACCCCCTAACCAATCTCCATGCCTTTTCTTTAAAAACAAAAACAGAAACAAAAACAGAAAGTAAGCCAGTGTTAAGGATGTAAACAAAAGTCTGACTATCGGGTCTGAGATAAATGCTTGCTACATAGAGGATTAATGCAAGTAAGAAATAAAATCCTGCATTTAATAATTCATATGGCACTTTGTAGAATTTCTGCCCCCAATAGAATGATAAAACCATCATACTGAAATAACAAATTAATGTTGCCCAAGCTGAGCCTACATATCCATATAATGGAACTAATACAATATTAAGAACAATGGTAATTACAGCACCAAAAATAGCTAAATATGCTCCATATCTGGTCATATCGTTAAGCTTATACCAAATGGAAAAATTAAAGAAAATCCCAAGGAAAAGATTTGCCAGCAGAAGAATAGGAACAACCTTTAGTCCTTCATAATAATTCTTGTCGATAAAAATCTTTATAATATCAATATAGAACATTACGCCAAGAAAAATCAACAGCCCACAAATGATAAAATATTTTGTTGCTTTTGCATAAAGATTTTTTGCATTAGCTTCGTTTTTATTGCTAAAAAAGAAAGGTTCAGCTGCATATCGAAACATTTGAATAAACAGAGTCATTAAAATTGCAAGTTTATAATTTGCCCCGTAAATCCCCAGTTGTTCCATAGGGTTCATACTCTCAGGTGTAAGATATTTTAAGATAACTCTGTCTAAAGTTTCATTTATCATACCGGCAAAACCTGCAACCAGAAGAGGTAAGGAATAAATAATAATCTTTTTTAATAAAACCTTATCAAAGTTGAATTTAACATTAAAAATCTCAGGTAGGAGCATTAATAATGTCAATACGTTTGCTATTAGATTTGAAATAAAGACATAACCAACACCAATATTGGCCGAATAAACAGAAAGTAGGAAAGAATCAGGATTTGAAACTGCAAGTTTTGGACACAGAATCAAGAAATAAAGATTTAACCCGATTGTCACCCCAATATTAATTAGTTTAATTGTAGCAAACTTTAGTGCTTTATTTTGTAGTCGAAGTTTTGCAAATGGGATAGAAATAAATGCATCAACAGCCACAATAATTCCCATCCAGAGAATATATTCCGGATGTGCCTGATACTGCATTACTCCAGCCAATGGTTTTGTGAAAATCAATAATAAAACTATGAAGAGAGTTGATGAAACACCCAATGCTGTTAAAATAGATGTATAAGCTTTATCAAAAATACTTTTATCCTGTGCAAACCTAAAAAATCCAGTCTCCATGCCATAAGTCAGAAGAATTAAAAGAAATGTTACGTATGCATACATTTCTGTTACTATCCCATAAACTTCTGGTAAAAAAATGCGAGTATACAGAGGGACCAATAGGTAGTTCAGCAAACGACCTACAATACTGCTCATTCCATAAATGGCAGTTTGACCTGCTAGTTTCTTTAATGGACTACTCACAATTTCGTTTTTTACGAAAATAATACTTTCATTATATTGATATACAAACTAATCATATTAGTTATTAACGGAATAGTGTTGAGTTGATGTATCGGTAATATCGTAGATTATTCTAATCCATCTTGGTGTGATGGAATACTATTGTGTCTAATTGAAAAGATAATACTTGTGTAACTTTATTGTTACCTTTATTTGTTTTTAAGTAATTTTATCATTACTTTTGTTGCGAACCAAATAGAAGAATTATGAATTGGCATCAAAGATTTAAAGAAATGAAGGATGGATTAGGTTATACTAATTATGATCTCGCAGAAATAACTGGAAATACGGCAGATAGTATTAAATCATCTACACAACCGAACAATGAAATTCCGAGATGGTTAAAATTGGCTATTGTTATTTATGAAACGACAAGAAGTAAAAGTGAGACAGCAGAGATGTTGAAAAAGAAAACAAAAAAAGATGTATTTAATTTCATTCGTAGCAGACTTTCATTTAATGATGGTATCATAAGTCAATTAAGACATATCGAAACAGATGAAATGAAGAAGGAACATAGACGTTTTGACATGTCTGGTTATGAGAATAAAAAAGGAATGTGTACACTTCATAATCAAAGCATACTTAATGAATTTGCCGATTTAGGTATTTACGATTATACTTCATATCTATTCTTAGATTTTCACAAAGGAATACCAACTTTATACTTGAAATATTTTACCGAATTTGAAAATTTATATTTTGAATATAATAATTATGGAACGACAGAAATCATATATTCTATTTTTGAGAGAACAATTTTCTCAAAAAAAGAACATAGACGAAGGACATAGATTTTATTGCATAATTAAAAACAAAACCATCCTTACTCCACTTAGCCGCAACGGTTATTATCCATACTAGATATTGTTGCAGTACTTACAGATCAATAGGAGTATACCAAAAACTGCAACTATTGGTGATACCCTAAAGCAAAATTAAAAGAAAATTGTCAAGTGGTTAGTTCCACTACCCAATTGAAGATTATTGCATCAGACGACAAAAAGCGTTTAGTTGACATGTTTGAATAACGACATTATTGCACTAGGAAGAGATTTTCCTAATAAAAAAGCAAAAAGGTTTATCGAATGGTTCACTTTCAATGTCGGAAGCATATGCACTTGTTTAGCAGTTCGTTTATCAATAGCATTGAAGTTGGCACAACTATACGGAATGCGCGACAACATTTCATTTAACCTTGCTGATGCTGGATACAATGTTGCGAAATATGTACCTTATGGTCCGATAAAAGAAGTAATGCCCTACCTTGTGAGACGTGCTGAAGAGAATTCCTCGATGAGCTCGCAAGCCGGAGAAGAAATAGCAATGTTGCAAAAAGAAATCAACAATAGAGACTAATTATTAATTTGGATTATAGCTATCTATTTAATATCTTTATACATTATTAAGTACTTGTAATAATTAGTTTCTTATGAAGAATATACTTCTTTTTATTATCATAGCTCTTCTTTCCGCAACCGCATTTTCGCAAAACATTTTAGTTTGGGGCGATTACGTTTCTGGAACTATTACAAAATCTGATATTGATGGTAATAATGCAGAAATCATATGCACAGGACAACATGAAGTACGTCGGGTAAGAATTAACCATGCAAACAATAAAATCTATTGGTGTGCAGGAGCAGGAAGTTGTATAAGAAGTTGTAATTTTGATGGAAGCGATATTACTGATGTTGTTCCAACTAACGATCAAATTGGGCTTATTAAACTCGATGAAAAAAATAATAAAATTTATTACACAGAAAACTTTGATGGCACAATAAAACGTTGTGACATGAATGGAGCAAATTGTGAAACGATTATAAGTGATTTAGGACTCATGCTTGGAATCGATGTTGATACTGTAAGAGACTTGATATTTTTTACTGACACAGATGCTGGCAAAATTTTTAGAGCAAATACAGATGGCAGCGATTTAACGCCAATATACCAATCAAATAATTATCTATTTGAACTCTGTGTTGATGTTAAACATCAGCAAATTTATTTTAATAATAGAACCACAGACAATATTAGAAGAATAGATTATAATGGATCGGATCTGATAGAAATATATGATGGCAGTGGAACTATAAGTTCTATGACATTTGACTTTATTCATGAAAAAATGTATTGGTTAGAAAGACAAAATTTTCTAATTGCCAGAGCTGACATGAATGGAGGCAACCGAGAAAATCTTATCTATATAAATGGAAGCCAAATATCAGGACTTGATATTGGAACTGAATTGTTTGTTTTAATAAGCAATACCTATTTGCCACCAGAAGTGCAAATATACCGAAATCCTACAAAAGATAAATTCACGATTAACATATCTCAACCAACTAAAAACATCAATATTAAAATAATCAATACCCTTGGGGAGATAATGTTCTCAGATGATTTGAACTCAGATAGAACTATTAATGTATCATCTTTTCCAGATGGAATTTATTATGTTAAAACAGAAAGCGAAGGAAAGAGATTAACAGAAAAAATAATTATTCATAAATAAATCGCTCTCATTTATGATGAAAACAACATTATCAATTATTATTTTCTTTATTGCAACATTAACATTTGCACAAGAAAACTCTGCAAATCAATGGTTTTTCGGAGAATACTGTGGTGTGGATTTTAGTCATGGTGTACCTTATGGTATATCAGGAGGTCAAATCACTGGCTGGGAAGGTTGTGCTACTGTTGGTGACATGCAAGGAAATTTATTATTCTACACTGATGGACAAGTTGTTTATAACAAAAATCATGAAATCATGGAGAATGGGACTGGACTAATGGGACATTGGAGTTCTGTTCAGTCATCTATAATAGTAAGAATGCCTGGTAGCGACAAATTATTTTACATTTTTACGACAGATGATAGTGCAATTCAGCATTTAGCCAATGGTTGGAGATATTCGATTGTTGATATGACTCTTGACGGAGGATTAGGAGCAATTACAGAGACAAAAAATGTTCTACTTGAAGAAATGGTCACAGAAAAGCAAGTTGCCATAATGCACGGAAACAATATGAACGTCTGGATCATTGCTCACAGATGGAACTCTAATGAATTTATCGCTTATGAGATAAGTCAGGTAGGAATAAGCGAAACCCCAATAATTAGTGCTTTAGGTGTAGTTCATGAAGGAGGATATTCACCAAACCCAGAATACAATGGTTGGAGCAATGCCGTTGGTTGTATGAAAACCACTATGGCTGGTGATAAAATTGCATTGGCAATTCAAATTATGGGAATCTATGAGCTTTTTGATTTCGATAAACACACTGGAGTTATATCAAATTGCAGAACATCTCCATCTTATACTGCAGCGTATGGAGTAGAATTTTCACCAGATGGAACTAAGCTATATGCAACAAATAACATTTACGGCGTTTCTAATCTATTACAATACAATCTAGATCAAGCAGACCCATTTTCTAATGCAATAACTATTGCAACTGAGTCTCATCAAAATGAAGGAATACAACTTGGGCCAAATGGCAAAATATATGTTACTCGTTTTCAAGGATATTATCTTGCTGCAATCCATAAGCCAAATGAGCATGGTGCCAATTGCGAATACGAATCAGACGCATTATATTTGCAAGGAGAAATGTGTAGAAGAGGGCTACCTTCAATTTTTTATTACAAAGGACTAGAATTCTTCACAGGCTCTATTGTTGAAGTAGAAATTTGTGAAGGAGATGAAATATTTCTTGAGAATGCATATCAAACAGAACCTGGGATTTACTATGATACAGTTGAATCATATCTTGGTTGGGATAGTATCGTAAATACACATTTAACTTTTGGCTCTTTCGTTACAGCAACAATTTCAGAATCATCAGGAATTCTACTCAGCTCATATCTACCTGATTATCAATGGTATTTAAATGGGGCTCCAATTTCTGGAGCAAACTCTAATTCACACACTCCGATTGAAAACGGGAACTACCAAGTTGGTCCTCTAACTGCGAATAGTTGTTACGCAATTTCTAACGCATATCTATTTATTGTAGACGATAGGATAGATGATAAAATTGATGATATAGAAATATTCCCAAATCCATCAAATAATTTAATCAATATAAATCTAACTTCAAACGCTAAAGTTTGCATTT
>CAZUQY010000119.1:0-8862 GCA_964622935.1 uncultured Bacteroidales bacterium
AAAGGTAAGTAACATGGATTAATTGCATAATAATTCCACAAATCCTCAAGACTTAGACTTGCTATAGGCCTAGGTTTATAAACTACAGGTGGAGAAATATCTACAGTATCAAAATTATGATAAACAGTATCTGTAAAATCAAAAAAACGCTTTTGCCTTGGAGAAATATAATTTGAAAATGATGCATATATTGCCAGTACCTCAATCAAGAGAATAAATCTAAACCATTTATAAAACAATTTAAGGTTCATGGCAAAATTCTATAACAAATAATAATTCGAAAAAATGGTTTAAACAAGTTAATATTGTTTTTACGACATTATTACATATTTGTTTTATTGTATTTGATTTTTTTGAGAAATATTTATTCTCATTATTTTTTTACTCATCTAAAAATCGATATAAATAAAATTAATTTCAGAACCAATCTTATTCAGTGTACGTATAATTTTAATGATATTTCTTATTAAGATTTAAGCTTGATGGGATACTAATTAAAAAGCCCACCAATAAGGTAGGCTTTTATTCTTTTTGTGAACTAGCCAGGAGTCGAACCCGGAACCTCCTGATCCGTAGTCAGGTGCTCTATCCAATTGAGCCACTAGTCCATTTTAGGATTGCAAAGATAACATGTTTTATTTTTATCAGCAAAAAAATGTTATATTTTTTTTCCAAATAAATCATACTCATCAGAACTCAATATTTCTACATCACAAAAGTCACCAGGCTTAAGTTCCTTATCAGAAGTAAACAATACCTCTCCATCTACCTCAACTGAATCAAATTCAGTTCTGCCAACATATCTATCTCCATTCACTGCATCAACAATTACTTTAACAACTATACCAATCTTAAGTTGATTTAATTCCTCTGAAACTTCGCGCTGAACTCCCATAAGATTTTCTGCTCTCTCATCTTTAATCTCTTGAGAAATTGAATCTGAAAACTTTTCTGCTGCAATAGTTCCGTCTTCTTCTGAATAAGTAAACACACCCAACTTTTCAAATTTAAACTCCGCTACAAATTTCAACAATTCCTCAAAATCGGCTTCAGTCTCCTCTGGATGTCCAACTAACATAGTTGTTCTAAAGCTTGCTTCTGGCAAATACTCTTTCATTTTCGAAAGCAAGTTTAGAGTTTGTTCTTTTGTCCCACCCCTATTCATTGCTTTTAAAACCCTATCTGAAATATGCTGCAACGGAATATCAACATATTTGCACACTTTTGGATTATTCTTCATAACCTCTAGAAGTTTTTCAGGAAACAAAAATGGATATAAATAATGTAACCTAATCCACTCAACACCCTCGATTCTAGATATTTCCTCTACCAAATCAGGCAATAAAAATTCTTTATCAATATCATATCCATAATAACTTAAATCCTGAGCTATAAGAATAATCTCTTTAACGCCCACAGATGCCAAATCACGAGCTTCCTCAACAATATCATTAAAATGTCTTGAAATATATTTACCTTTTATTGATGGTATTGCACAAAAAGCACACTTTCGGTTACATCCCTCAGCAATTTTAAGATAAGCATAATGCCCTGGAGAATCAAAAACTCTATTATATTTTGCTTCACTGTGGAAATCAATTTCTAAATTATCTAGTAACTCTTGAACATTATAATTCCCAATAAAAACATCCACTTCTGGAATTTCTTTTTTTAGCTCATTCATGTATCTCTCTGCAAGACAACCAAAAACAATTATCTTTTCTAATTTCTTTTCAACTTTTAAATTAGCCAACTGCAAAATCATGTTTATCGACTCCTCTTTGGCATCATTAATGAATCCACAAGTATTGACAACAGCAATTTGAGAATCTAATTCTGATGAGTTATGAACAACGGTAAAACCGGATTCCAAAGCCTGAGCAGCAAATTGTTCAGAATCAACAAGATTTTTAGAACATCCGAGTGTGATGATATTGATTTTTTTTGCAATTTTATCCATTATTATTTTATTAAGATTACAAAGATAATCTCTATGAAGCAATTATTTGTTTTTTTTACATTTTGTTTAAGCTTTTTTATTGCAAATGCACAATATTATCAGCTTCCAGTATGGGTTGAAAATTTACCTTACTCATCTAACAAAGAAGTTGTATATGCAATTGGAATATCTGATCCAAGAATGACTGATACCATTTTGGCTGAAAAAACTGCTGTTCACAGAGCTATCACCATGGCAGTATTATTCAATTCTGCTAAAATTTATTACGCTTCTGATTATTTTGAAACCAAAAGCGAAGAATACAGATGGTTTGTTATGAAAGAGGATATAGAAGAGCTAGGTAAAGTAGAAGCAGAAGCTTATGTTGAGAATAATAGCTATGTGGTTCTTCAAAAACAAATTAATAAAAATGGCGAAACATTAGTTTTAATCAGGTACATTTCTGACAACAGCAAAGATGCAAATTTCTTTGTAAAAGGTGAATATTACAGACAGGACTTTGAACTCAGCAATACTAGAGCTCATGAATCAATAAGGAACATCAAAATAGAAACGAAATGGAAACAGAATAATCGTCACGATACACTTAAAAGCAGTTTCCATATGTCAAATTATAATGGTGATATCAGTTGTGGGATTTACTATGACAATAAGAAAATAACCCCGCCAGGATTCTTCTACCACTACGAACCAAGTATTCCTGATGGATTTGACATTGTTAATTATAACACATCAGTTAGTTTACTAAAAGGGCTTTGGATAGCATATCTCGACTCTTATATGCAAAGTATTTTAAAAATTTCAAAAAATTATAGCTCAAAAATGGAGACTGTATATGACGGTTATAAAGTCAACAGAAATGATGGAATTACAGAGACATCACAAGAAAGTTTAGCACGAAGTGTTTGCCGTAATACATTAAGTTTTGAATTTGGCGGCATTGGGATAAATAAAAACTCTTTATACCCAAGAGTTTACTTATATGGCGAGCGCTCTCCGTATACAACATATGTCCAAATTGAGCAGAAAAAAGCAGATAGCATAATACAAATTCAAGAAGCGAATAAAAAATGTTGGCTTATTCGTTTATTTTCTAAAAAAAAGAAAACTGATAATAATTAAGTTCTAACAATGAATAAAAAAGAAGAAAAATATTTACGTGTCATAAAACAAACCAAAGCTCTATTTTTGAGTGTAAGCAATCCATTTAGTCGAATGGCAACCATTTGTGCAATATTACATTATAAATTCCCACAATTTTTTTGGACAGGCTTCTATCTGTTATCTAAAGAAAATGAACTGGAAGTGAGTACATATCAAGGACCTCTTGCATGTCTAAGGTTAAAAAAAGACACTGGAGTTTGCTGGGCAGGAATAAACCAGAATCAAACGGTAATTATTAAAGATGTTCACTGTTTCGATGGTCATATAGCATGCAATCCTCTCAGCAAATCAGAAATTGTAGTCCCTCTTTACGACAATAAGCAAATTATTGGAGTACTTGATATTGACAGTGACAAAGAAAATGCATTTGACACAATTGATGCCAAATACCTTGAACAAATAATCAATTTGATTTATTAAACGATTTTATTCTGAGGAATCACTCTCATCAACACTTTCTACATCAACATTCTCTACATCAACAGATTCTGCATCAACAGATTCTATTAATTCAGATTTCTCAAAAAATTCAGGTTTGGCCTTTTTAACGAAATCAACAACTTCTTTAAATCCATCCTCAAATTTATCAAAATCTTCCTTATAAAGGAATACTTTATGTTTTTCAAATCTGGAATTCCCATCTTTATCAAAAACTTTCTTACTTTCTGTGATTGTTAGATAATAATCCCCTTGGCGAGTCTCTTTAACATCAAAAAAATAAGTTCTTTTTCCTGCTCTGACCGATACGGAATAAATCTCTTCTCTCCTTTTTTCAGTGCCTTCCATACAGAATGGTTTTATTGATTTACACAAATTTAGTTAAAATATCCAACAATAAACACAGTTTAACTTGTTTTTTTTACAAATATTTTTGTTTTTTTCAAACCCCAAAGAATTTATATTACTTTTGCATCATCAAAAAAGTACATTTAAATGATTAGTAGAAGACTAGTAAGAATAAAGGCAATGCAAACTTATTATGCCTTTTTACAAGATGACGGGGGTGTCTCAACAGATAGTATCTGGAAAGAACTACGATTTAACATTGAAAAGTCATACGAACTTTATATTTATCTCCATTGCTTTTTAATTGCATTAACCGATTTTGCTGAAGATCGAATTGAGAATAATCGAAAAAAGCATATTCCAACAGACGAAGACCTTAATCCAAACACAAGATTTGCTGAGAATAGTATAATCCAATCTCTTCGCAACAATGCAATCATTAAGAAATATTATAACAATAATGATTACAACTGGTCTGACTACCCGGAGTTTATAAAATCTACTTGGGGAATCATTTGTCAATCAGACTTTTACAATGAATATATGCAGCTTCCGAATACTTCTGTAAAAGAAGATGCAAAAATTATTACTAAAATCATTACTAAGGTACTATCAGACAATGACCAATTAGACGAAATCCTTGAAGAAAAGAGTATTTATTGGAATGACGATCTTGAATTTTTATTAAGTAATATTATCCAAAACATTAAGAAAATCCAAAAAGACAATCTTATCAATTATAGCTTACAAGATATTTTCAGGAATGAGGCTGATGAGAACTTTGCTAAAGACCTTATAGTTAAAACTGCTATTTATAAAGATAAATTTGATAGTATCATTCTTGACACACTAAAAAAATGGGAACTAGAAAGAGTTGCCTTTACTGATAGAGTTATCTTACACCTAGCTTTGTGTGAGATATTCGAATTCCCAGACATGCCGGTAAAAGTCACTATTAATGAATATATAGACATTTCAAAGTACTATAGCACAGAAAAAAGCAGTATATTCATCAATGGCATTTTAGATAAAATATATGGCGGATTAAAGGATGGAAATACGCTAAACAAAAAAGGACTGGGGCTAGTACAGTAAACTGTTACAATAAACATACAAGAATTCGAGAATAAAATATTTAACATAGTTTTAATATTTTGCTTTTTGTTATTGAATTATAACATAATAAAAATATTATCTTTGCACAGTAAATTTTAAATGTTTGAGTATGAAGAGTTATATGATAATTTTTGGGTTAATCAGTATTCTGGCCTTTGTTTCATGTAATGATAGCAAACAAAAGACAGGAGGCGAATACAATATTGACAATCCTGCTGATGCTGACAATCCTGATGCAAACGGAAAAGGAGTACCTGCAATTTCTTTTGAAGAAACTGAATTTAACTTTGGCACAGTCATTCAAGGAGAAAAAGTAATTCATAACTTTGTTTTTAAAAACAATGGTGATGGAAATTTGATTATCTCAAATGTAAAAGCATCATGTGGTTGCACAGTGCCAAAATGGACAAAAGAGCCAATAAAACCCGAACAAAAAGGGAACATCGAAATTAAATTCGATAGTGCAAATCGTGATGGAAAACAAACAAAAACAGCAAAAGTTTACTCAAATACAAGTCCTAATGTAACAGAACTTGTTATAAGATGTGAAGTAATTAATTAATTTGTCTAATATAATAAATTATCTATGAATCAATTATTTTTAATGGCTCCTCAGGAAGGACAAAGTCCTTATAGTTCAATTATTTTTCTAGTATTAATAGTTGCAGTATTTTACTTTTTCATGATTAGACCTCAAATGAAAAGGCAAAAAGAAGCCAAACTATTTCGGTCAGGTCTACAAAAAGGTGATAAAGTTATTACATCAGGTGGAATACATGGCAGAATTTCAGAAGTACACGAGGCATATGTTTTTGTTGAAATAGATACAAATGTTAGAGTGAAAATTGATAAAGGTTCTCTCGTAGCTCAACCTAGTGAAATTCAAAACCCACCTAAAAAGTAAAATACTTTAATGAGTGAGAATAAAAAAAACAATAAGAATATTACGAATAGATTTTTAAAATTTATCAAAAATCGTAATATTCTTGTTTTCTTTATTTTCTTTCTAATATCAGCATTCCTTTGGTTTTTAAATGCCATCAATAAGGAATATACAACTGATATAGAATTAGGATTATCCATCAAAAACTTGCCACAGTCTATGAGTTTGCTTGAAGAATCTAACACTAAGCTTATAGTTACTGTCTCAGGTCATGGGTACAATTTACTCCGCGAAGAAATTGAAAAAGTAAAACTACCGCAAGTAATTGATCTAAAAGGTAAAAAGAACAATGTCAAAGTATACCACTCTCCTACAAATTGTACTCAAGCCTTCATTCTTACAAACGATTTAGTCCCTTCAATAACTAAGCGATTTGGGGATAATATTAAACTTGTAAAAATTTCACCTGACACAATTTATTTTCAAGTTACACAAACATATTCGCGTAAAATCAAAGTCGTTCCTAAGATTGAATATGAAGTAAATAATGATTTCATGCAAAATGGGTCCCCAATTGTTAAACCTGATTCAATAACTGTATTTGGCCCAAAAGAGATTGTTGATACATTATCTGGAATTTATACAATCCAAACAGATTTAGGCACTTTAGGTGAAAGTCGAATCAAGGAATTGAAAATTGACTTTGTTAAGAATTTAAAGTATTCCAAATCAAATATTCTAATTGAAATCCCATTAGAAAAATACACTGAAAATACACTGGAAGTAGATGTAACAATAATAAATTTTCCAGATGATTACATTGTAAAGCTTATGCCTGAAAAGGTCAAAATTAGTTTCAAGATTCCTCTAAGTCTTTTCGAAACTGTATCAGAAAAAGATTTCAAAGCATATGCTGACTTTGAGAATATTCAAGATGACCAACTCCCAATAACTGTAATCTCCGAGAATGGAAATATTCAAATTACAAGTACTTCTCCACTAAGTGTAAACTACATTATGGAACAAAAAGAAAACGAGGATGATTAAACTTGGGGTTACTGGGATTATTGGATCAGGAAAATCCATTGTAAGCTCGATTCTCAGAATACTAGAAGTTCCCGTTTATAATGCAGATGCCGAAGCAAAAAGAATAATGAATACAAATAAGGTATTGCAAAATAAAATCATTAAACTTTTTGGGTCAGATTCCTATACAAATAATGAACTAAACACAAAACATATTTCAGCTCAAATTTTTGGAAATGAATCGAACCGTTTATTAATGAATTCTATTGTTCATCCAGCTGTAAGAAGTAATTTCATCAAATGGGCAAATCAACAGAAAACTGAATTTTGCGCAATTGAATCAGCATTAATCTTCGAAACAAATTTCTATGACATTTTAGATAAAATCATTATGATTGAAAGTCCTATTGATATTATAGTTCAAAGAATAATGAGCAGAGATAATATCAGTAAAACTGAAACATTAAAACGAATGGAAACTCAAAAATTCAATCTTTCTAAATCACTTTCACCTGATTATATTATTATAAATGATAATGCTAATTCGCTCATAATTCAATGTCTGAGCATTATCAAAAAAATTCGACAAAATGGTTAAACTTGGCAAATGGATAGGTGGTGGACTTGGTTGGGCATTTGGCGGCCCAATAGGAGGACTCTTAGGCTTTTTCATAGGATCATTTTTTGATGCTGCAAAAATAAATTCATCAACAAAACTTATCGAAGGTAAGACTCAACGTGGCGATTTCATCCTTACTTTTATGGTATTATCTGCAGCAGTAATGAAAGCAGATAAAGTAGTCCGAAAAAGTGAACTTGATTTTGTTAAAAGATTTTTACTCTCAAATTTTGGCGAACAGCAAACCAAAGAAGCTTTAAAAGTTCTTAAAGGTCTGCTTGAAAAGGATATTCCACTAAATGATGTTTGTAATCAGATTCGTTTTAATATGAGTAATCCGTTAAAATTACAGATTTTACATTATCTTTTTGGAATATCTGCTGCTGATGGAGAAATTCATAAAAACGAAATATTAATTATCGAACAGATTGCAATCAAAATTGGACTTACTCAACGTGAATTCAATTCTGTTCGTTCTATGTTTGTTAAGGAAACCGACTCAGCCTATGACATACTTGGAATACCTAAGAATGCAACAGAGGCAGAAATAAAAAAAGCATACAGAGGCATGGCTGTAAAACACCATCCAGATAAAGTTGCAAATATGGGTGAAGATATTCAAAATGCAGCTAAAAGAAAATTCCAAACGATTAATGATGCTTATAACCGAATCAAAAAGGAAAGAAATATCAAATAAATCAAGACTGCAATAAGAACTATATTATGAGTTCTTAACGAACACTTACTTTTTTACAAATTTACCCGTATTGCATATCTCGCCACTGTATATCTTAACAGTATAAAAACCTTCTGGCAAATCACCAATATAGATACGAAACTCGACAAGATTATTTAAATATACAGTGCTGTTACTATTTTCGATAAGTTGTCCTTCCATTACCATTTGTCCGTTTACAGAATAAATTTCATAATTACATTCTGTTTGTAAAACAGTATGCTCAAGACTAAAAGTGATATTATTTCCGGCAGGATTTGGATAAATATTTATTGATGTATTACTAAATACATTAATCCCCACACCAATAATTGTATAACAAATAGAAGTGTCAACACAAGCGCCATCATCTATTATTACCGCATAGCTGCCATCTTCAGTTGCCGTAAAGCTTTGGTTTGTTGCTCCTGAAATTGGATTATTGCTATCGTTACAATCTATCCATTGATAATTTGCTACTGATAAATTTGCATTTAAGGTAATTCCATTTTCTGTAACGGAAACATCCACAGTTAAAACAGTAACATCTTCATTTACGATACTATCGCAACCATTTATGGCTTGTCCTGTTA
>CAZUQY010000120.1:0-8848 GCA_964622935.1 uncultured Bacteroidales bacterium
AGCATTTCAACTCTATTATTCTTCATACTCTAAAATCTTTATCAATGCTGATTGGAGCATATCATGAACTTGTGAGCCTTGCATATATTCTGGAATAGTAAGACAATTAACCATCGATTCAACAACCTTTTCATCAAAAGGTATTTTAGCCAATATCTCTACTCCAACAGAATCACAAAATATCTGCACTTCATCTGAAACCGTTTCGTTAAGGTCAGATTTATTTATTAAAACCCAAGATTTTAGATTAAACTGTTGTGTCATTTCAAGTGTGCGTTTCAAATCATGAAGCCCTGATTGAGTAGGTTCTGCAACGACAATCACATGATCAACGCCTGTAATAGTTGAAATTACAGGACATCCTATTCCTGGAGGTCCATCTATCACAATATTATCATAGCCCATATCCTTTGCTATGTTTTTTGCTTTATCGCGTACTAAATTCACAAGTCTACCAGAATTTTCCTCACCAGGAGCAAGTAAACCATAAACCATTTTTCCATATCTATAATTAGCAGTATACAATCTACTGGCATTACTCTCAACCATTTGAATTGCATTTTCGGGACAAACTCTAGTACACAAGCGGCATCCATCACAAAAAACAGGACTTATCTCAATTTTAGAATTATTAAATGAAATTGCATCGAACCTACAATATGATAAACAAATTCCACAATTAGTACACTTGGAATAATCAATAACTGCAGTTTCTGCCCCTGTAAACACCTCCTCAGATTCAATTTCTGGAGTGAACAATATATGCATATTAGCTGCGTCCACATCACAATCAGCCAATAATGTCCCCTGTTTCAAACTTGCAAATGCAGCACAAATAGTACTCTTACCTGTCCCTCCTTTTCCGCTAATTATTGCTATTTCCATATTCTTTTAAAATTACATCAAACATTTTCAATAAACTTTCACTTAAATCAGGCATAAAATCAGCTGCAATCTTAGCTTTTGAATAATATCCTGCTATTTCTCTATTAAAAGGTATTTCCATCAGCAACGGAATTTTATTCTCTTCAAGAAATTTATAGACTTCATCATTACCAAGACCTGCTCTGTTAATCACAACACCATAGTTTTTATTCATTGTTTTCAATGTATCGATAGACTGCTTTAAATCGCTTAATCCAAAGGGAGTTGGCTCTGTTATAAGAATAATATAATCTGCATTAGTAACCGTTTGAATAAAAGGACAAGATGTTCCTGGTGGAGCATCAAAAATCACTATTCCTTTATTTCCCGCCTCTTTGAGCCCGGCTTTAATAACTTTAACTGGCGACATCACTCCCACTTTCATCCGTGATTCTATAAATGTCTCACCACCGTTAAGTTTAAATTTACTTATGATACCCTGTTCAACATCTTTCTCAGTTAATGCATCAAACTTACATGCGTATGAACAAGCACCACAACCATGACACAACTCATCAATAACCTTAATAATCTTTGATGGTGGTATGATAAATATTGCATTATATGCACAATAGTCATGGCAAAGACCACAAAAAGTACAAGCTTCAGTATTTATAACCGGAACTTTTTGAGTTACCTTAAATTCCTTAACTAATTTCTTATCGAAGAAAATACCTGAATTAGGTTCTTCGGCATCACTATCAACAATAACAACATCTTTATAGTGTTTAGACACTACGCTAAATAATGAAGTAGACAAGAATGTTTTTCCTGTACCTCCTTTTCCACTTGCAATTGCAATTTTAAAATTATTTGCTTCCAATTTTCCTACCTCCATTTAATACAACAAAACTTCCTTTTTCCACTCCGATTAACTCAGCAATCACATCACATTTAACCATAAGTAAGAAGAATATTCGTGGATCATTCTCATATATTAAGCCTTCGAGATTCCCCTGACCTTTAGAAATAATTAAATCTGCTGATTGATAATGCATTAGAAACTCATCACTACCATATTCCAACAATGTTGTTGGGGCATCGTATCCATTTGTAATAACCTCTGCGGCTTTAAACATCTCGACCTCTTCAGCATCAGCTAATGTTACATCATTCAACACTGGCGCATTTTTCACAACATAAATTACTTTATCCGACAAATTTGTTTCAATAAATAGCCTGTCAAAAACAATTTCACCGGCATTATCGCCTAGATAAAGTATTTTTTTGGCTGTTTCAATTTTATCTTTCAAGAGACAAGAATCATCAATTGCAAGATCAGCATGTAAAACTTTAATTATAACCGAATCGATATCAAAATAATCTGATGCTCCATAATCCATAATATTACCAGCGATTGCAAGTCGCAAAGTAGTTTTATACGAATCAGGTTCTGCAAAAACAACTGGTTTCCATCTTTGAAAAATCTCAAGAGCCTGAAAATTAGAGTGTTTTTTCTCCTCATAAAAAGGATCCTTAACTCCAATCAACTCACAAAAATAATGACTTAATTCACGTTGTAATTCAGGTGACGATAAGTGTTGTGATTCTTCAATAACCTGATTAAATTTCTCTAGAAACAAATTTTGCTTATCATCACTCACACTATACTTCTTAAACAATCTTTCGTAAGACCGTTTAAAACAGCTAATACAACGTATATCGTTTAATTTATTTTTAATTCCTACATTCTCCATGGCCATGTTCATGATCATGATTACAATAATTTGCAGAAAGAGTTAACTTGTCATTAATAAAATCTTCAACAAGTCTTTGCACATCATACATAGGTGCACCAACAAAAGCATTTATATTTTGTTGATTAAAAAGCGTTATTGCTTGTTGCCCCATACCTCCAGCAATCACATCAGTTACTCCAAAACTAGCAACCCATTTAGGGTAAAGTCCCGGCTCATGCTCTGGGGGAATAATTTCCTGAACATCTGTAATAACACTATTTTCAACCTTAACTACAGCAAAATACTGACAGTGTCCGAAATGTGCACATAATTGCCCACTTTCCATCGGAATTGCGATAACTTTATTCATAAATTTAATAAGATTTAACAAAAAGGCAAACGGGACATTAGCAGATAGAAAACATCCCGCTGCCTAAGTGCAGGTAAAAAACTACTAAAACTACTGCTCTGATATATTAATTCTTCTTCCCTGACCGTTTCCACGACCGAGACCCCTACCTTGGCCACCTTGACCTCTGCCTTTACCGGCATTACCTTGGCCATTAAGAGTTGTTACATTTTTATTGGCACATTTACCCATTTTTCGTCCTGTCATTGAGCCTTGCCCTTCAGGACCTGTTTGATCTAAAATTGGCATATAATTTATATTTTAATGATTCAACATTTCAATAATATCACTAACTTTTTTCTTATGATCCTTAACTACAATCATTTGTATTTCAAGACTGTCTAAAATCGATTTAATTTTTATTCCAAACTCGCCCGAAACTATTTTCTTAACACCTTTATCAGCAACAATTTTTACAGATGCCGGTCCAGCACCACTACTTGCATTTTTATTAGGATTTGGAACAAACTCAGTTGACCCAATCTCAAGATCGTAAATTACAAAATATGCACAACGTCCAAACCTTGGGTCCACATTTGAATCAGGACTATTTCCTGTTGATGTTATTGCTACTTTCATCTTTATTATTGTTTTTTACTTTATATTAATTTTACTGACGTCTACAGATATCATGTCCACAAATAGGACATTTTAACTTATTGCAATTTAAACCCTGCTCAAACTCAAATTCTTCTCCACATTTTGTACATACGCACTTGCCTACTTCACAAATTTCCTTGGAAGTTACATTTGAAATATCATTAGAGCCACACAAAGGACAATTATCCGGATTCATCTCCAAATTATGATGATTAAAATCACATCCACAAGAATTACAAATAAACCACGCACTATCGTAATATACCTTTCCTCCCTCAACAACAATCTCACGAACTTCAACAAACGCTAAAGCAACCTTCTGCCTTGCTGCTGAATAAATCCTTGAAAAAGTAGGTCGAGATACACCCATTACTTCAGAAGCCTCATTATGGTTCAACAAATCATAATCACATAATTTAATCGATTCATATTCTTCTAAAAATAAAAATACCGGCTCATTTTTCGTAATACCTCCACCACGACAACTTGGTTTTAAACCTTTAATTGCAGGAGGTCCAAATATTTTACGTGTTCTTTTTCTTCGTGGTGACATTTCTTATTGAGCATTTGTTCACTGCAAATATAATGAACATATGCTCACTATACAAATTTATCTTACTATTTTTGTATAATAGTTTTTAACAGTCCAAAACATTAATAATTAGTAGGTTATATTTAACAAAATGGAGACACTTTTTTATTCAGATTATAAGAACAAATAAAAACGGGACCAACCTAAGTCAATCCCTCTAAAATCAAAAATAAAACCAAATATTATTCGATCTTTATTTTGCGTTATCAGGAATAATTATTACTGAAGCTGTTCTTTGTTCGGCATCTTATTCAGAAATATCAAGAACGACATTCTGATTAACCGATTAAAGTTCTTTCAGTTTATGCTGATTTTATGTGTTTAGCAAAAAACTGTGCAGGTTTAACGCCTACAAAACGATTAACTTCTTTCCCATTTTTAAAAAGTATTGAAGTTGGAATACCACGAACTCCGTATTGAGACGCCGTACGCTGATTTTCGTCAACATTTAATTTTGCAATAGTTGCAGAATGACTTTCATCTTCGGCAAGTTCGTTAAGAACAGGAGCCATCATTTTGCAAGGCATACACCATGGTGCCCAAAAATCAACAAGCGTAACTCCCTTTTTTATTTGTGCGGCAAATATCTGGTCGGTAAGCGTTTTAATTTTCTCACTCTCTGCTACTGCAGAAGATTTTTTCATTTTCCTTGCCATAAAAAAAGTGTAAATGATAAAAAGCACCAGCAAACCACCTATTATTAATAATGTTATTCTCATTTCTAAATTTTTGTTTAGTTAATATTCTAATTCCTTTTATAAAAACCATATCAGGAAGCTATTGTTCAGCGATTAAGCTCACAAAACAAAATTAGATTATATAATTGATATATTTAAAATATAGAGCTGAAAAGATACAGTTTTAAAACTGAAATATGACAGGAAAGATGAGTTTGAATAACGCGAAATGGAGTATGAAGAGCTTTTGACTATTAATACCAATATGGTATTTTGTAATTAAATTGGTATAAACGACCTATTCAATAATCAACTTGCCATTTTTTAACAAAAAACTATTATCTAATAGCTGATATTGATAAATTCCCTGAGATAATTTACTTATATCAATCATTTTCAGTTTTAACTTCAAGCTCTCTTCTAAAACAAGTTTCCCAGTAATATCAAAAACTTGAAATAAAACATTATCGTATGGTGATTCGATTGTAATAAAATCTCTAGCTGGATTTGGATAAATAATAAGGTTTTTTGAAAAATTAATTTCCTTTGATTCTGCACCGGTTATTTCCGAATATCTTGCCATAAACTCTTCATAATACATATTCGCTATTTCTGCACTATGAACAATTAAGGTATTTTCATCATAATCATCTTCTGCTGAGTTTGTCCAATTGTGGGAACCGGTTATTACCAGTGGATCGCTTGTAACATCATTAGCATCAACAACTCCATATTTGTGATGAAAAAAATATGGTTCTGTTTGATGTGACCAAACATCAACACCAGCACTTACAAGGCCATTATATTCAGAACCAAAATATAATACGTTTTCAATTATTCCCTTTACTTCGACTCCAGCATCAGAAATATCAATAACAGCATCGCCCAAATCATTATTAATAAAAGTAAGCATAGCAAATTGCATATCGGTATCTGCAGACAATAAAGCAGATTCAATATGAGCAGTAGTGCCATCTGAGGGTGAAAAATATAATTCAACAGGAATTCCACCAATATTAAAACTATGAGGAGTATTATCTGTTTTATCAGCACCAAATTTTGCATTTGCGGGATTTGGAGTATTGGTATTACCACCCCACATCTCTTCAAATTCGGTTTTATAGGCAATTGCAAGTGACTGGTCCGTGACAATCACCATATTATTATAATCGTCGTGACACGAAGCGTATGTGTGATTTGTAGATCCTGTAACAACTGTTGCTTTTTCAGACGATTCAGAATCAATAATCATAAATTTATTATGCATTACTTCACCATCGTCAGGTCTTTGAATAAATGGAATTGTAGCAGACAGGTTGTCTATTTCATCATTATTTGTGCCTGTATTATCTGCAGCAATATATCTAATCTCAACACCACGAATTTCTGCATTATTTATTGCAGTAACGATTGGCAAACTTCCAGTATTATAGTTGCAGATATCAAGAGTATTGATGGCAGAATTAATATATGCAGCTATTGTATCTTCAAGAAAATGTGTGGTTATCGCATTAACAATATCTGATGCATCGTTATCCACCCAATGATTAAAATAAACTATAATCTCACCTGATGACTTTGAAGCTGTAGAAAAGATACCTGAATCAGAATACTGATTAACACCATTCTCACTTTTAAAAGCACGAATATAATATATAGTTGAACTTTCCAGATCTTTAAGTATAAGTCCTTTTTGTTTACCTAATTCAAATTCAGGACTAATCCATATTCTAAAAAGCAATCGGCAGGATTTTGATTTTCCCACTCCAAAGAAAGCAAATTCTGTCCGATTTGGTTAATCGAGAGAGAATTATTCTGTGCTATAGCTCCGACACTTAACGAAAGCAGCAATACTATAAAAACGAATATTTTTAACATAAATTAATAATTATCAGAATATAACAAAGATACAGAAAACGTGTAAATCTCATGAAAAGAAACTATTTTAATTATAGACAAATAAAAAAATAATCTCTACTAAATAGCAGAGATTATTTTTTATAATTCTTGTTTCAAATAAATTAAAATAAATCCTTATTACTGAATACTGTCAGTCTGAACAGTTTCTACATTTTCAGCGACTTGTTCTAAAGATTTAAGATTAGCATGAGAAATTAATTTCCAAGTTCCACCATCTTCGACAAAAACGCTCATACGAGCAGCCGGTGATTTTGAAAGACGCGCACCTTCGACAGTTTCTTCTACAGAAACCATATATGTAGCCACAATAACGTTGTTATGTTGAGTAGCAACAAGATTTGTAATAGTATATGAGTGAATATCTAAACCTGAAATCAGTTTTATCTCCTGTTCTTTATTTTTGGCACCATCCTCATGCACTGACTGAAATCCTTCAGCGATAAAGCTATCTGCTGCTTCAGCATCACTCTCTTGAAGAATAGTCCACAATTGATTCACCAATTCTTCGCCTGATTGTTCTTTAACTTCTTTTGTACCTGATTCACAGGAAAACATAAAAACTGACATTGCTAAAAGCAATGAAAAACTAATAAATGCAACTCTTTTCATGATGATAGATTTTTATATGAATAATCTGATTATTTCCACAAATGTATAATAATTTTGCAAAATAGGTGAAAATAATATCTATTTTTTATTAATTCTATCACAAATTCGATGTAAGTATTTTTTTTATATAATCTCTTGTAATGATTTAAGTGGCAAAGCAAGTTTCAATCACTTTACATGTTGAAAATAATTATTACAAAAGATTAAATATTAAAAAAAATAACCTATTCTATTATTCCTTTACCATTAGGACCTCAGCTTCATTCAAATTTAACTCTGATACAAACATTTCATATCCAGGTTTGCTACATTCGAAAAAATAATCATAACAACCAAAGCTGCATCCAATCATAAAATCTCCGATAAAATTTCCTGTTGAGTCAGTGTAGCCACTTGTGCCGCTTTTTGTATAATCATCGTTTTTACCGGCCTTAAATTCTACAAATACAGAATCTATTGGTTCATGAGTTTCTGAATCTAATACAACTATCGCAACAGTTTGATATGATTCACAAGCGGTAAAGCTAATTAAGATGGATATTACTATTGAAAAGATTAAAGGTTTGAATATTTGGATTTTCATACTGCACAGTTTACACATAACATACTTTCTGGGCTTATTAAAATTCTACCCAAAGGAATTTGCGCATTACATTTTCTGCACTTCCCGAATTCTGGAGTTCCGACTAACGTCAAAACATGCATTAACATTGTATGTTTTTCCTGAGCCTGACGCAACACTAATTCGGTAACACTCTTGTTATTTATTGCATCCATTCTTGTAACTCTTCCAATAGCACAATCGGGAGCGACAGGTTTAGTCATTTCTTTATATTTTTCTATCTTTTTTTCTGTTTTAGTAATTTCAGCTAAAATCAGTTTTTTTATTTCATCATTATCCATAATTCTATTCTTAATTTTAAAATAGCAGATAAAACTCTGCAGCTAATTCTAACAATTGTCCAGCTTTTGATTGTGAATGAAAATACTCTTCATTTGGTAAAAGTATTGTTTGACGTGTACCTGTTTCTGATCTTTTTATCATCACTAGGTCTTCAAAATAGTATTTTGCTTTAAAATCTGCACTTTCAAGCCTATAATCAGCTGTCTTGTCAGGACCAAGGAAGACATAAGGTCCAGGTTTTTCTTTTTCAGAAACAAAAATCAATTTGCCATCCTGAAAATAATATTCAGTTATTGCAATTTCTCGTAGTACTCTTATTCCGATAATTTCACGAATCATCACAAGTTCGTCATCAATAAAATATCCAAGCATAATTCCATAACCTGTTGATGGCTGGTTTAAGAATGAACTATCCAAAAAATCTTCTGATTTAATCTCAACAATTTTATAATCATCAGATTGTTCAATTTCGGCAATTCTTGTATTGATTCTTTCTACAGAAGTTTTTACGTCTTGACAAAATGCCAATGATAA
>CAZUQY010000121.1:0-8847 GCA_964622935.1 uncultured Bacteroidales bacterium
AAAGTATGGTGGGTTGTATCCCCAACCTCTTCGATATCTGTAGTTCTAATTGCTGGATCATACCATCCATAATAATCACAATGAGCCGTATAATTTACAAAACCAAGACCAGTTCCTATTTTTGATATAATGTCAGCTTCAGCAGAGCTAGATGCAGAACTCATAACTTGGTATGGACCTGTTGTTAAAGTATGGAAATAAGCATAAATATTACTAAATCCATGAGCTTCATTAAAATATTCATTAATGCCATAAAAAATTGTTCCATCACCATGCGATTTTGCATAAGTAGCATCTACACCGGCAATCAACATACAATTGTTAAGATAATCACCATCTATGGTATATTCCTCATAAGGAAGAATTTTATCTAAAGCATTTTGTAATTGGGTTGTTGTATTGGCAGAAATTCTACCATAATATAAATCTGGAATATAATCTGAGCTACCATCATATGTTGCAAAATAAACATCAGTTATATGAGATGAAGAAGGCGTTGACGCAGTAGATGCAAATGCTGGGATAGAATAATCTCCACTATGATCACCAATAATCAATACATACAATGGAGCAGGATCACTAGCTGTTGCAGCATCATATAATCCTTCCAGATAAGTTTTAATTGTAGTATTTGCAGTTCCGGAAGCTACATAATGTTCAATTACATTATATCCTTGTTTAGTTTTCCATTCAACTAATGGTTGTAAAGTTGTTTCAAAAACAGTATTTGCAACAATCACATATTTTAAAGGTGCAGCATAATTTGAAAATGCATCTTTTGCAGCAGGTGCTATATAATTTAATGTAGATTGAAAAGACCCTTCGAATTCAGGAGTATAATACTTATTCTTCATTTCTTCTGTTAAAGCCAAATCAGCATTAACAAATTTGATTTCAAAATCAAGATTATTATAAACAATCAAAGTGTTTTCAACTGGATTGTAGTGATATGGTCTAATTTCAACTCTTCCTAATCTCAAACCACGCATTACTCCATGTATCTCAGTTTGGATTAGTGGAGTAGATTCCATTTCGTCAGTATTATAGTAATCCTCGTCAATTACAAAATAAAATTCGCCTTCAGGTGTGCTTTTACTGTAAGAGGGTTGTGTAGGTGAAATTCTATTAATTCCATAATCCTCAAGATTAATTACCTCCTCATTATAACCATTAATTACAACCTGAATTTCAGCACCATAAGGAACCTCAATCAGTTGACTTATTACTGGCAAATTTGCTTGTCCAACATTTGCCGGATTAGTTAAGCCATCAACTTCCATAAATGAAAACTCACCATTTTCATCATTTTGGTTTTCAAATTTCAGTTCTTTAAGATAAACTTCTGCAGAAAACGATTCTGGATTTACCGATTTTAACTCAAGTTGATTTTCACTCGCAGACAATGGTATAACCTGCATTTGCTGCGCTATTGCAGAAAAACAAAATAACCCAACAACTAACGAAAGTAGTAATTTTCTCATAGTAACTATTTTATATTTAATAATGTTCTTATTGCTCTAATCTGATTTACAGACATTAAAAATAAGTAAAGAGTTGCACAAATACTCAATAAATTTGGTGTTTTTATAAACTATTATTAAACAATTCGATTATTTTTCTACTTAATGGCTAATTTATGCAAGATAAGGCTTTAATCAATATATATAAAAGTGAGAATTATTGTTTAAGTTTCAAATCACAACTAGCTTCATAAACATAATAACAAGGATCGTCACATGCATAATTAAACAATTCAGTTTTAACATAACAATCATTAACTACATAAACTGTTTGACCTCCAAGAACATAAGATGCAACAACGGTGTATTTTTGATCAGGAATCACTGAAACCCAGAATGAATTTTCGTACGATTCTCCTGTCATATAAACCTCTGAAGCAAATGCGAAACCAGCATATATTGTAAAATATACTCTTTTATCGCTTGCTTCAACATTAAAAATCAATTCCATATCAACATATTCAGGCATCTCTTCAAAACAATATTGACAATCAACAGACTCACTGTCAATGCTTGGATCAATATCATCATCACATGACGAGGATATTACAGATAATAATAGTATGCTAATACCTAATAATATATTTATACTTTTCATTCTTTTCTTTTCTTCTAAAATCTACTAAAGCTTTAAAACCTAAAGAGTAAAACAATGGAGAAGTTTCATAAACAGGTAAATTGAGATAATCACAATAGAAATAAGCTCCAAATTCTTCGTTAAAATGATAATTTATACCAACCAAAGGAGATGTAATAAATTCATGTAAAACTGGAGTAGTGAAGCCATCATGTTCACCCCAATAATAAGCTCCACGAATACCTCCAAAAATACTCAAATATGAATTAACCCCAACATTAAATAATTTTACATTTTTTATGACACTGAAATACCATGCAGTACGACTCTCCCTTAACTGATAGAATTCATCTCGTGCAATAGGAAATAAAATCCTTCGCTCACCAGGTCTAAACAAAAATCCAGTTTCTAAACTAAATCCATAACGATCTTCTGTAATAACACCAGCAAGGCTCATAAAGAAATCATCCCCATTAAAAATCATATCATAACCAAGTCCTACGCGTCTTAAATAAGGATAATGCACATCTGCAATTTCCATTTTCTGGATAATCTTTTTTGTTTTATGGTCTCCACTACTTCGTGCAAGAGTTCGAGCAGTATATATACCATTAATTGTATCGGTTAGTTCAAACCCATTTGACAAAAACCACTGCAAAATTTCAGAATATCCAGCAACAACAGAAACATCAACAGCTGTTAAACTGTCATTGTTTTTTCTGAAAGTAATATCATTTCTAAACTTCTCAAGAAAATATAAATTTCCAGCCCCTGCTGCAATTTGAAAAATATCAAAACTATCTTTAACAAAAACATCTGTTTGAGCATCGTATTGCAAAAGCATATTAGTAATAGTATCAAATTTCTCTTCAACAGCATAGCACAACGGGGTATACCCTACCACATCAGTGATTTCAGTTGACGCCCCATAATACAACAACATATCTGTTGTAGTGTCAAATCCGTACATTGTTGAATAATGCAGCGCAGTCCTTTGAAAAATATCCTGATCATCAATTATCGCTCCATTGCGTATTAAAATTTCTGCAGTTCTTAGAAAGTCATTTTTTACAGCACTAATTAACGGTGAGAACTTAAAATAACTTGATTTAACATTAACATCTGCACCTTTTGACAGTAAATATACCACAATCGAATCATTTCCTGCTTGTGCTGAAAACATCAAAGCTGTTATACCATCTTCGTTTACAAAATTAACATCTGCACTATCTTTTTCAACAAGTCGTCGCACTTCTGCAATTGCACCAGAGTCAGCCATATAAAGAAGGTCATATCCATCATTGAGATATTTCTCAGTATATTCCTGAGAATAAAGGTTTGTTAAAAACCCAAATATCAAAACAATCGATAGAATTACTTTCTCCACAAAAAATCTATTTTATTAAAACAAATTTATAAAAAATATTCATTCTTTTTTTACAATCACATTTTTTAGTTTCAATTCATCAGGAAATTTAATATTTTTGCAGTCAATAGGCCCCTTAGTTCAATGGATAGAATACAAGATTCCGGTTCTTGCGATGTGGGTTCGAATCCCGCAGGGGTCACTGGAGAAAAAGTGACTAAAGTACTTAGAATGCCTAAAGTTGTAGATACTGCTAATTTTCAACTCTAGTTCACTCCGAACTTTAGCTCACTCCGAACTTGAAAGTGCATAGAGTGCATAGAGTGCATAGAGTGCTAAAGAACAATAGTAGTGGTTTTATCAATTTAAATAAATGAAAAAAGTTCTAATAGATTTAAATAAGTTATCAAACCTTAATTGTGGTCTTGGACAGGTCGCTTTGAATTTTGGGATTGCCTTATCTGAAGCAAATTCAGATATAGAACTCAATTTTCTTGTTCCTGAAAAATACATAGGCTTTTTTGGAAACAAAATCAAATACCATACAAATAAAAGCATCGCTAAACACCTCAACAGCTTTGACTTATGGCACAGCATTCATCAAGAACCGACTATTTTACCTGATAAGGACACTCCATTAATTTTGACAATTCACGATTTAAACTTTTTAGAAGAAAAAAATCCTAAAAAAGCATCAAAAAGACTTAACAAAATTCAAAACATTATTGACAGGACTCAAATCATTTGCTTTATTTCTGAATTCTCAAAAAAAATAGCTTTAGAAAACCTTAGTCTTGAGAACAAATCTACTCAAGTTATTTACAATGGAGTTAACATTATTAATCAGGAAAAGGCAGTTGAAATTGACTCTGAAAAATTCTTTTTTAGCATTGGAGTTTTTAAATCGAAAAAAAACTTTCATGTTCTTTTACCAGTTATGAAGAATTTTCCGAATCACAAGCTGGTTATTGCTGGTGACACAAAAGGTCCTTATTACAAAGAATTAAAAAAACTAATCAAAAAAGAAAAACTAGAAACCCAGATTGTTTTTCCGGGAATAATTGACGAATCTGAGAAAACATGGCTGTATCGAAATTGTGATGCCTTTTTGTTTCCATCTCTTTACGAAGGGTTTGGCTTACCCGTAATTGAAGCAATGAAAAACGGAGTCCCTGTAATTACATCTAACAAAACCAGCTTACCGGAAATTGGTGGAGGGCATACTTTTATCTTCAACGAATTCGATAAAATTACTATCAAAAATCAAATAGAAAAAGGAATTGCAACTTATAAGAGCAATCCTAATTTAAAAACACAAGCCGTAGAATATTCTAATAAATTTAATTGGAAAAATAATGCTGATAATTATTTAAAACTATTTAAGAGTTTAGCAAGATAGTTTTAATCGTTAGTTATTCATTGGTTCTCATATTGACTTCAACATTCTCAAACTCTTTATTGTCAAACAACTCCTCTATTTTTCTTCTGTAAGCCAATCAGGAAATATCTCAAAATCTGATCTTTGCATTCGCGGTACTTTGAATTATCAGGTTTTCGGAAAAATGCACTTAACTCATGCTTACTAATAGGAAATTCTACAGATTCTAATAGTTGTAAAATATCCTCATCTCGATAATTTAGGGCAATCTTTAACTTTCTGAAGATTATATTATTATTCAGAACCTTTTCAGCCTCAGGTTCTACACCTTCTTTTTTACCACGATTCAAAACAATAAATCCATTTAGAAACTTAGCAAAATCATAATCAGACAATCGAACATATCCATCTAATTCCTCCTTCTTTAACCAAGCTGAAACATTAGTGCGATTTGTCTTACAATCACCCAAAGCAAAAATTTCTATCATTTGCGAATCACTATAATCGAAATTAAATCGTAAACGCCTGAGGATATCGTTATTTGTCATGTTTTTTTTACAAAGATAACACATTTATCCCGCATTATGAATGCCCTCCCCAAATTTGGGGTTCTACTTTTCTGAAAATAATCACAACAATGTGCTGATTTAAAGATTGTTATCATGTTTTTGTTAATCGCATGATGAATAATGCAGGTTACGTAATGTCTAATTCTGATATTGATGAAAATGCATATAAATTTCATGAATAAAATTCCATTAATAAATTCATTTGATCATGCTTTTCATTAAATTTGTTCAAAGATTTGATTTATGAAGACTCCAATATTTATTTGTACACTAATCATAATTATATTTTTCAATACAAATCATGTTTTTGGACAAAGAGAATCCCATTTAAAAAAAGTAAAAAAGAAAGAATTCAGCGCAATTCTTGACTCCACAAATGTAACTGGTTCTATTTTAATATTAGATTACTATTCCCGAGCCTATTACTCTAATGACTTCAAACATTGTAAGCAAGGCTATTTACCTGCTTCTACATTTAAAATTGTTAACTCAATAATAGGCTTAGAAACGGGTGTCATTGAAAACGAAAATACAATTTTCAAATGGGACGAAAAACCACGAAGCTATGAAATTTGGAATCAGGATCTCAATTTCCACGATGCTTTCCACTATTCTTGTGTACCCTGTTATCAGGAAGTTGCGCGAGATATCGGCTCTAAAAGCATGAATGAGTATTTAACAAAATTAGACTATGGGAAAATGAAGGTTGATTCAACAAATATTGATATTTTTTGGCTTGAAGGAGATTCAAGAATAACTCAGTTTGAACAAATAGATTTTATAAAAAGATTTTATAATGATAAAATTGGTATTGCAAAATCAACTACACAAAAGATGAAAGACCTTATGATTATTGACAAAACACCAGAGTATACTTTAAGTGGCAAAACAGGTTGGGTAGTAAAAGATGGCAACGACACTGGTTGGTTTGTCGGGTATATCGAAAAAGACAATAATATCTATTTCATAGCAACCAATATTCAACCTGAAGAAAGTTGTAATATGGATATATTTCCAAGAATCAGAATAGAAATTACTCTTAATGCTTTTAAAACTCTCGGAATAATCGAAAATTAAACTTACAAAAACTATAATAACATTATCTTTCTTCACTTTCTATTTATTCTACGAAGACTGATTATCTTTACGCCCTGATAAAAAAAGCTTATAATGATTTCAATTGACGGATTAGGTGTAGAGTTTGGTGGTACAACACTTTTTAAGGATATCTCATTTGTGATAAACGACAAAGATAGAATTGCTCTAATGGGAAAGAATGGAGCAGGCAAATCTACTTTGTTAAAAATACTTGCAGGTCATTC
Organism: uncultured Bacteroidales bacterium; assembly: GCA_964622935.1. GTDB lineage: Bacteria > Bacteroidota > Bacteroidia > Bacteroidales > ML635J-15 > Bact-19. Next base: position 6,733 of record CAZUQY010000121.1, read on the forward strand.
ACAAGCAACTTATGGCAGAGTGTCTGCACCAAAAGAAGCAGTAATTGCATATTTGCCTCAACACCTTATGAGCGAAAATAACAGGACTGTTTTTGAGGAAGCTTCTCAAGCATTTGTTGATCTGATTGCTATGCAAAAAGAAATGGAGGAGCTCAATGAACAACTTAATACAAGAACCGATTACGAATCAGATGAATACTATGAGATTATTGAAAGAGTTTCTGTTTTAAGTGAAAAAATTTATAGCCTTGATGATATTAATTTTGATGCTGAAGTTGAGAAAATTCTTCTTGGTTTAGGTTTTGTCCCAAGTGATTTTAAACGTGCAACCGGCGAATTCAGTGGTGGTTGGCGTATGAGAATTGAACTGGCAAAGATATTATTGCAAAACCCAGATTTAATTCTACTAGATGAACCAACGAACCATCTTGACATTGAATCGGTACAATGGTTAGAAGAATTCCTTATAAACAGTGCAAAAGCAGTAATTGTAATTTCTCATGACCGTGCATTTGTGGACAACATAACAAATCGCACCATCGAAGTAACGATGGGACGCCTTTATGATTACAAAGTTAACTATTCGAATTACATTATTCTTCGTCAGGAACGACGTGAACATCAGCAAAAAGCTTACAACGAACAACAAAAAATGATTGCTGACAATATGGACTTTATCGAAAGATTTAGAGGCACATTCTCGAAAACAAATCAAGTTCAATCACGTGTAAGAATGTTAGAAAAACTAAAAATTCTTGAGATTGACGAAGTTGATGCCTCTCATTTAAGATTACGCTTCCCTCCTGCACCAAGATCAGGAAACTATCCTGTTATTGCAGAATCCGTATCTAAGACATATAATGAGCATGTTGTATTTTCTGATGCTTCGTTTTCAATTGCACGTGGAGAGAAGATTGCATTCGTGGGTAAAAATGGTGAAGGAAAATCGACTCTTGTTAAAGCAATTATGGGTGAAATCGAATATGGTGGAAATCTAAGTCTTGGTCACAATACTATGATAGGATATTTTGCTCAAAATGAAGCTTCGCTACTCGATGAATCCCTAACGGTTTTCCAAACAATTGACGATATTGCAAGAGGCGAAATTCGAACAAAAATTAAAGATATTCTAGGAGCATTTATGTTTGGTGGTGACGACCTTGATAAAAAAGTAAAAATTCTATCGGGCGGAGAACGTACTCGATTGGCTATGATTAAACTATTACTGGAACCATATAATCTTCTCATTCTTGATGAGCCCACTAATCACCTGGATATGAGAACAAAGGACATTCTAAAACAAGCCTTAATGAAATACGATGGTACTCTTATTCTAGTATCTCACGACCGCGATTTCTTAGATGGAATGGTTAGCAAAGTTTATGAATTTGGAAACAAACGCATTAAGGAGCATCTTGAAGGAATTACAGAATTCCTAGAAAGAAAAAAGCTCGAGAATCTTCGTGAACTAGAAGCTAAAAACAAATAAAAAATTGAATTCCAAAATTCAACTTTACACTATTCAAATTCTTCATCTTTCAATTCTAACAACTTATCTGCATCACGCTGAAATCTAGCTAGTAGGTCAGCAGAAAATGAGTTAATAAACTTTGACTCATCCGCATCAACACCATCAACAGCATTAGCAATAACCTTCATAGCATCAACAAACTCAACATATACTGGTGAAGGCCCATGATTATGACAATAATCTATAACTTTATTATAAACATCGTCAATACTAGATTTGTGAGACTCTTCATATTCAAAAGACCATACAATGTCTTCGCCTTGTGAGTGATTACCAAAAAATTTCTGGAGAGCATCTTTTTCTTCTGCTTGAATTACTCCATCAGCCATAGCAACGACATAAAGCATTTCACCAAGAACTTCGTATATTTTTTCTTCTTTTCTCATAGCACAGATATTTATATATGTTTTAAAGATAAATATTTTTTATCTACCGATACACAAATAAAATAGAAAACTTAAATATTCGTGTATCCGTGACTTTTACTTACTTCTAACAATCCTCTTGTTCTCAAACACAAAAATATATTCCTTCTCGTCTCCAATTGGCTTGACATAAATTTTTCCACTAGCAAAATAAGATGA
>CAZUQY010000122.1:0-8727 GCA_964622935.1 uncultured Bacteroidales bacterium
GATGCAAGAAATGAATTTAATTGAGATGACAACTATTGAATTCTTGACTTTTAAAGATATTGAAACAAAAGAGAAACATATTGTCAAGTTACTAATGATGAAAAAAATGAAATAATTAGTTAAGGCTACATGCACACAACACATGTAATGGCGCATGCGAGTGTTTGTTGCTCGTAAAAAAAATCGGTATTAAAGATAGGCATATCAGCATTCCAATCAACATCGTCGCGTAAAGGTGCTTGTAAACGCTTTAGGTTATAATATTTATCGCCTTCGAAACATAGCTCTCTCCTACATCGCTTGTTCTTAAAAACACAGTTTGTTAAAATAATCCCATAATATTGCATGGGATTTAGCGAAGGAAATTACTAAAATTAGATTGTGGTTTATCATCCTTTAGGAATGACGCCATTATTGCTATTTCCTCTCTTCTACCTATTATTTCCATATCTATTTATTTACACGGAATCTAATATAATGCTTATACATTCCGCGTCCATAATGCAATAAAAAAGAATAACTAGAGCTAATAATGTATAAATTGCATTAAAACGCAATTTAGCTAGAACGTTAACAAACTATTACAGATTCTGCTCCATTAAAGCATTACCAGACATTTCGTCAGCAGGGATCTTAAATATGGGCGCATCAGCATTCCACTCAACATCGTCGCGCAATGGCTCTTGCAAACGCTTTAGATTATGATATCTGTCGCCTTCGAAACATAGCTCCCTCCTACGCTCTATTTGTATGCTATCAAGCAAATCGCTTAAAGAAACTGTCTCAGGCACATAGTTGTCACCAAAAGCTCTTTCACGTAAAGCATTGTAACTGTCAAAAGCATATGTGGAATTTGCAGGTCCTCCAGCAGTAAGATTAGATTCTGTACGAATAAGGTGCATCTCTGCAAGTCTTATATATATTCTGTTTAGAGGCTGAGACTCTCCTTCTGATATTGCTTCGTCATATTTCTTAATATAGTATATAACAAAGTATTTGTTAATCAAATCGCGTCGTGTGTCATTTTCATCATACATATCATAAATATCTGCACTAGTTTGAAATAATGGATTCTTTGATCTGCTATAAGCATCAATTAAACTATTGCTATTATCTGTGCTGATATTCACAACTTGAAAAATAACTTCAGGGTTATATTCATTTCCGGATAAGCTAAATACCTCGCTAATATCATCAGAAAGCTCGTAATACGAACTTGTAATTACATCGTTTGAATATTCTGAAGCAAGTGTGTAATCTCCTTTAAAGAAACAGACTCTTGCTAACATAGCTGTAGAAGCCATTGCTGAAGCCATACTTGTTGATGTCATAATTCCTGCGCTTTCGAGTAATGTTTTAGATTCCTGTAAATCTGCAATAACATTTTCGTAAACTTCTTCGACACTTGCTCTGGCAAGATTAAGGCTGTCAGGATTTGTTGAAGGATTAAAGCGATAAGGAACACCAAGCTGAGTATTTCCTCCAGGATTATTTACATTGTATGGCTTTGCAAAATACCTAACAAGTTCGTAATGGCAAACCGCTCTGATAAATAAAGCCTCCCCTTTTAGTTGGTCTTTATAGATTGCAAAGTCTGCATCGTCAACAAGCTCATTATCAATTGCATAGATTACGTTATTTGCACGATTGATTGCAGAGTAAGCAGTGCCCCAGAAACTAGCTATTTCGTTAATTTGAGGAGAGCTTGTCATGGTATATATTTCGTACTTACCAAATCTAGTTAGCTTTTGCTCGTTACCAATTTTTGCATCATCAGATAATAAATCTGCATAAATAACCGGATTGCCTCCAAGTACAGAACTTGACTGCAAACCATCGTATGCACCATTTAAAACCAGTTGCAAATCGCGTGTGCTGTTAATAGCCATGTCGTTTGGTATCCTATCGTTTAAGTCTGTCTCCAGAAGCTTTTCGCAAGAGCTAAAGGCTAAACTTAAAACACTTAGAATTACTAAAATTTGGATGCTTATATTTTTAAAGTTTTTCATAATCTTCTAAATTTAAAATGATACTTGAACTCCTGCAATTATTGTTCTCGCTTGTGGTGTTGCAAACGAAGGCGCTGCAAACGACACATTTGAATCAGGGTCAGAAGAGCTTGTGTTTCTCGCAACTTCTGGATCCCAACCTTTATAAGTGGTAAGTGTCCATAAATTATTACCCGAAACATAAATCCTAAGACTTCCCAATTTTAGTTTTTGGCAAACTCCTTTGTTAAAGCTGTATCCTAAAGAAATATTCTTTAAACGTAGGAAAGATGCATCATATAAAAAGCGAGTAGAATTTACGTAAGTTGAATATTCGTTTAATCCAGGCACTTCATCACTTGGAACAGATTCAGAATAAGCATCAAGTATTTCAGGTCTCTGAGCGATAGAAGACCAGTCTCCAATCATTCTTTTTGCCTGATCGTCATAAATTGTATTTCCATATTGATACATAAACAAGAAACCCAAGTCAAAACCTTTATAACTAAAGTTATTAGTAATCCCTCCAACAATTTTTGGGAATGGATTTCCAAAAGCTTTTCTCTTATCGCCGTAGAAATCACCGGTTGGATTTGCATAAGTCATCAAGTTTCCATTGATATCATAGTAGAGTTCTGTTCCGGCATCGACACTTGCCATTTCTTGATTATCTTCGGCATCGAGAACTGGAGTACCATCAACATTCCAAAGTCCTATTTCGCCATCTGCTTGTTGTACACCAGCCCATTCAACTAAATATGCAATACCAACTGGGTAGTCGACAATTACACGAGCATCACCACCTGAACCATTATCAAATGCATCTGGAGGTAATCCACCAACATCTGTTACAACATTCTGATTATAAGCAATATTAAAGCTTGTAGTCCATTTAAAATCGCCTTGGACATTATGAGTAGTAATATCGAATTCGACACCATTATTTGTCAAAGCTCCAACATTTTGCCATATTTTAGAATATCCTGATGATGATGGTAATGTAACTTGCAATAATAAATCTGATGATTGCTTATTATAATATGTAATACTACCACTAATACGATTATCAAAGAAACCATAATCGATATTTACGTCAAGCATAATTGATTTCTCCCAGCTAAGTGCAGGATTTAATAGTGTTGATGGAATAATTGCAGCAGCGCCGTTATAACCACCTGCAGCAGAATAAAATCCCAAATGAGCATAATCATCGATGTTTGCATTACCCGTTAAACCATAACTAGCACGTAGTTTAAGAAAACTGATATTCTTATTGTCTTTTAGGAAAGATTCATCACTCATAATCCAACCAAGAGATACAGCAGGGAAAGTACCATAGCGATTTTCTTGACCAAATCGTGATGAACCGTCGGTACGAATACTAAATCCGGCGAGATATTTATTATGCAATTTATAGTTTACTCTAAAGAAAATTGAATTAAAAGCAAATGCTGTTGAGTAACTGTAACCAGTCATATCTGAAGGGTCGGCACTACCCGGACTTGTTAAATTGTCATTTGGAAAATTCCAACCATTAAGCCCTACTCCACTTGTGCTAGAACGCTGATATGAATGTCCAGCAGTAAAATCTGCTTCCTGATGTTCGCCAATTTTTGCATTGTATGTAAAATAGTTATTCGTTGTGTAGTTAAATACATTGGTTCTTCTATCCCATGCCGAAGAAACAGAACCTGTATCCTGTGTATTACGGAAACGGAATTCATCTTCGCTGAGATTCATAAAGTCAACACCAAATTCACTGCGAAAACTAAGATTCTCGAGAATCTGATAATTTAAGAATATCCCAGAGATTGATCTAAAGCTATTTGCTTCAAACTGCCAGTTTTCGAGTTGCCATAATGGATTGCCGTATGGATTGTAATAAGAGCCATCTTCGTTATAAACAGGAATATAAGGTAGGTTTTGTTGAGCCAAACCAAGTCCACCAGAATCGCCTGTTGGAACTCTTTTGTTGTTACTGTACGAAACCGACATATTTGTACCAATACTTAATTTGTCACTTGCTTTATTTTCAACATTGATTCTACCACTAATTCTATCGTATGAATTACCAAGTACAAAACCTTCTTCGTCTCTGTAAGTCATACCTACATAAAAGATAGTTTTTTCATCACCCCCTTGAGCTGAAGCGCTAAGTTCCTGAACAAAACCACGTCTTAAAACTTGGTCTATCCAATTTGTACCACCTAAAGCAGCAATACTATCCGCCATTCCGCGAGTTATTGATGTTCCATTAGAAGGTGTAAAAACAATAGCATCTTTAGATTCAGGATCCAGTCCACGTCTAACTCTTGCAGAGTCGCGTAATGCGAGTTGGTCAGTTGCAGAAATTAAATCTAGAGTATTTGCAGCTTCTACAATACCGCTATAGTAATTAACATTAAATTTTGTTTTTCCGGCACTACCCTTTTTAGTTGTAATCAGCACAACTCCGTTTGCTCCTCGTGATCCGTAGATAGAAGCAGCTGCAGCATCTTTTAAAATCTGAATAGACGCAATATCATTTGGATTTAAATCAGAAAGTGCGTTAAATCCTGATCCTGTATTATTTGCTGAGAAATCTCCGCTTGAGACAGGAATTCCGTCAATAACATAAAGAGGTTGAGAACCTGCAGATATTGAGTTTGTTCCACGAACTTTAACATTAATTGATGACCCTGCCATACCATTTGATGTTGTAACCTGCACTCCGGCTGCCCTACCCTGCATTGTAGATTCCAGACTTGGGAGAACAGCATCACCTAAATCATCCGAATTTATAGATGTAATAGCTCCAGTCACATCACGTTTCTGACGACGACCATATCCAATTACAACAACATCATCAAGTATTACAGCATTTTCTTGTAATACTACACTAATTTCTGCTGTCTTTCCAGATTCAACAGTCACTAGAATTTCCTGAGTTGTCATTCCAATAAATGAAAATTCTATAGTTTGCGAACCATTGGGGACATTGGATAGAATGTAGTTCCCATCAAAATCGGTTATTACACCATTTTGAGTGCCTTTTAAAACGACATTTGTGCCATATAGGCCTTCTCCATTCTCATCTGTTACTGTTCCTTTAACTGATCCCGTTTGAGCGTTTACAATAGTGTAAACCAACATAAAACAAATCAGTAAAGCAAATCTGTAGAATCTCTTCATAATCAAACGCTTAAATTGAAATGTAAAAATAGAAAAAAATAATGGAAATATTAATAGTTTTAAAGTAAAATGGCATTCCTTTTAACCTTCCCGAAGGTTTTGTTCAACCCTTTCTAATATTAACCCTACCGAAGGTTTTGAACCTTCGGTAGGGTTGAGAAAGGTTGAAAACCTTCAAAAGGATTTAAGATTTAATTACTTCGCAAGCAGTACTTTATAGCTGTAAATCCCTGATTTATCAGCAAAACGAACTAGATACAGCCCATTTTTTTGATAGCTCAAATCAAGGTATGAATTATCTTCGTCAATAATATCATTGATAATTACTTCTCCGTATAAGTTGTACACTGCAATCTTTGTTCTGCCTTCAACTTTTACCTTAAGAAATCCACTAGTAATAGTTTGTTGCTCAAATGAAGGAGCATATTCATCACTTATACTGAGCTCAGGATAAATATTCTCATAGTCGCAGGACATATAAAATGGTTCAGAAGCGTATTCAGTTTTCCATATTTCAGCAACTTCCTCAATGCTTTTCCATTGAATATTCCCTTCAGTAACTCTCTCATTTATACCGTCATTTATACTATCTAAACGCAGTGCAAACCAGTTGTTTGCAAGATAAGACTGTTCGAAGAAAATACTCATGCAATAAAAACCATCAATAGGGATTTCTTCGCTATCAATATTATCAATTAAATCGTCAATGAGTTCTAGAATAGCAATTGCAGACATATCGCTAGCTACAATTTTGCACCCACCTCCATAATTTATCAGTCTATTTTCCGGCTCATGAACAAAAAAATCAGTAGTATCAGTCGGCTTCCACATTCCATAATACCGCGGGTCGTTTACATGGTTCAATGTTCCTGCTCCCCAGATTACCTCAGGATACCAAGTATATGATGGAAATGTGTCTCCTACAACTGGTTCTTGATAATCCATCCATGTTCCGCCGTGATTATTTGCAGAATTATAAATAAATCCACTTCGTACCGAAGAAGGTTCTACATTTAATAATGTATGTAAATATGCAACATCAGTGTAATTATAAATTGATTCATGACTATGCGGGTCACATTCAACTCCCATATTTTCGTTTAGCCATTGTAATAAGTTTTTCCCATCTGTGTTTAAAACTACAGATCCCGTATCGTTAAGATAAACAGCCTGAAGAAAAACATAATCGTTTCCCATGCACCACTTCGCTCCTGCACTATTACAACTCAATGCAAATTGAATTAACTTTGTTCTGATGCTTAGGTAACTATCAGGGTTAATTAAATATGGGTATGTATCTTCGTTATGAGTTACATAATTTACATATACCCTGTTTTGAGCTTCTACAGGTAAAAATGCAGCTAATCCGTAAGTCAGAAAGGCAATTATAATTATTGATTTCTTTAACATATTATCATTTATTTATTAAACATTACTTTCCAATAATCTGTTGAATATACTTATCAAATCTTTGTTTGATGACACCATTAAAATTTGAATCGTTTAATCTGATTTTCATTACAGCGTCTCCTTTTACTTCTTCATTCTCAGGCAAAGTCAAACCAATAGGAAAAGCATCACAACTAATGCATTTATCACCAAGTATGCTTTCAATTTGTTTAAAAACTAAGCCGTGTCCAAACTTTTCGAATTTCACTTCATCACTGGTACCGCAACATGTAACAAAACTCAAAGCCTTTATGCTTGCTGAATATTTTGAAACGAATGATTTTAACGGTGTAACAAAACGACCCATCCATATTGGTCCGACAAGTATAACTCTGTCGAAGTTTTCAGGAGCGTTTTTAAATTTCTTAAGTCCGAAGGAGATTTTAAGCAGATAGAAAATAAAAATATCTGCTCGTGGCCTTATTTTTTCGATAGTACAATTTAGCTCCTTTGCAATTTTTTCAGCTAGATACTTGTTATTTCCGGTTCTGGAGTAATAATATACAATTGTGCTCATAATATTTATTTGGTTTTATTATTAAAGATTATTCTGCAATTATTAAATTGATATTTTCGATACTTAAATCTTTCTCCATTCTTATTAAATAAGCCCCAGAATCGTATTCGCTTAGGTCAATATTTATTTCCTTAGTATTAAAATACATTTGCTCTAACACTAATTTCCCTATTGGATTATATATTTTTATTTTAATCTGTTCTTGAATCGAACCCAATGTAATTGTTGTAAAATCCTTTGTTGGATTAGGATATACAAGTGTTTTTGATTCTTCTAAAGAAACCTTGTTTACATTAACAATCTGATTAATTACAATATGGTCAACAAAAGGTGGTGTAACAGTTACAGAAATATTAGGATCTGAATTATTAAAAGTTGAATTTTCAACTATTTCATAATAGCTATTGTCGTCAATTCTGTAGATTAAATAATTGTAATCAGTTCCGGATTCAGTTCCATTAAAACTAATATTATAGCCTTCTGATGATGAGCAATTATCCGCTACAAGAATTTGGACCCCTTCACCTCCTGTTGTTGCTGTTATGGTAATTCCAAGAGTATCGCCACCTATTGTTTCGAGTCGGTTACCATTTTCGTATAGATCATAAAAAGCCTTGTATGCTTTTCCTGAATATCTTAAATCTCCATTGTCTTCACATAAGCCGAACCAATAATTTCGGAATGAATATCTGAAAAACATATCAATATCGGTTTCCTGTATGTAGTTTAGCGTTGAAACAAGAGATGCAGCATTTTGAGGGTCGTTAAGGGTAAAAGTATTAGCCCAGTAATCATCTGGATTAAAGTATCCGTTGTTCCACTCAGTATTTATTATTTCGGTATTTTGTAATCCGTATGAATCGAGCAAATTACGCACATAATCGTTTGTAAGTTTAAACTGATAAGGATTTGGTAAATAATAGAGATGATACGAGAAAAAATCCAATGGTAAATCATATTCAACAACGGAATCTAGGAATTCTCTTACAAATTTCTGATTGTAAATGATTGCAAAAGCAGGACCTCCTACTTTTAAATCAGGATTGTAAGTTTTAATTGCTGTTGATGCTGTTCGATAAAGAGCTATGAATTCCTGAATGTCTCCGCTCCAAAACTCTAAAAGATCCGGTTCATTCCATATCTCACAATAGTCGATATTATAATTATAGCCATCAGCCCAGCCATCATTAAAGTGTTTTAGAATTCCCACACATGCATTTGACCAATTCTCTATATTTGTTGGGGGAATGCTATAGAGAGGATCAAAGTTATATGATTGTCCGAATCTATAGAATATTTTTCCTCCTGATTCATAGATATTTGCAGCCATCGAATCGGTAATTTCAAAATTATAATCAGATGGGTCTGAAGGGTCATACACTTCTGAATCAATTCCTACAATAGTTCCATGGTCGAACCCAATTGCAAAGTCGTGAGTGCGCACATAATCAATTCCAAGCTCCTCAAAACTATCAGATAAAGGAGGATTATAAACGCCTCCCGGATCAATACCATTTGATTGGAACAGATTTTTAAGTGTTCCGTTTTCTGCTGTCAGATTTACTGTAAAGTCTGAATAAGTAATATCCGTTTCCTCTGTAA
>CAZUQY010000123.1:0-8636 GCA_964622935.1 uncultured Bacteroidales bacterium
CTTTTACCTGTTCCCATAAGAGAACAAACACATCTTCGTATAACATAAACTAAAGATTGATTATTAAGTATTTTTGTGCGACAAAAGTAACACAAATATTTCAATTCGTAGATTTAGTCCTGAAAGTATATGATTTGATAATACATACAAAAGGTATCACAGCATTCTCCAACATGCTTGTAATCAAAACATACAGCTAAAAGCTAACAGCCCATAAAGTATCAATTTCGAATTCCGCTTTCAGAATTCCATTTTTTTTTTGTAATTTTGGAAATAAGAATTCAAAATAAAAATACAATTACAATGAATAAAATAGCACTTATATCTGGAGCAACAGCAGGCATTGGAGAAGCAACAGCTGAACTTTTAGCTGCTAATAATTTTGATCTTATTATTACAGGTAGAAGAGAAGAAAGATTATCAGAATTAAAGTCAAAGATTGAGAAGAATAATCCAAACACAGAGGTTTTTGCTTTGATCTTTGATATTAGAGAAAAACAATTAGTATTTGACGCTATAAAATCTTTGCCTGCGGCATGGAAGAATATAGACGTTCTTGTAAATAATGCTGGACTTGCTGCTGGTTTAGGAGGTATTCAAGATGGAGATGTTGATGATTGGGAGAAGATGATAGATACAAATGTAAAAGGCTTGCTATATCTTACAAGAGCTGTTTCACCAATTATGATTGAGAGTAAAAAAGGCCATATTGTTAATATTGGTTCAATTGCAGGAAAGGAAGTTTATCCAAATGGTAATGTTTACTGTGCAACAAAATATGCTGTAGATGCTCTAACAAAAGCAATGCGTATCGATATGTTACCTTATAATATTCGTGTTTCTCAAATCGCACCAGGAATGGTAGATACAGAATTCTCTACTGTAAGATTCCATGGCGATAAGCAAAAAGCAGATCAAGTATATTCTGGTTTAACGCCATTGTATGCACAAGATATTGCCGATGCAATTCTTTATGTAATTACAAGACCAGAGCATGTTTGCATTAACGATATGATAATTACTCCAACTTGTCAAGCATCAGCAACAAATGTTATTCGCAAATGAGTTATAACAAAAACATATTAATCGAAATAGCCCTTCAAGCTGGCAATGAAATATTAAAATATTTTGGACACAAATATATTACTGAATATAAGTCGGATAATTCTCCTGTAACGGAAGCAGATATTGCGGCAAATAATATTATTCTTGCTGGGTTAGCTGCAACAAATCTTCCCATTATCAGTGAAGAATCAGGCATATCTCCATATAGTGAGCGAAAGTTATACAAAGAGTACTGGTTGGTAGACCCATTAGATGGGACCAAACAGTTTGTAAGGAATGAAAATGAATTCACGGTAAACATTGCACTTATAAAAGATAATCAGCCTGTAGAAGGGGTTGTTTATGCTCCTGCAATTAATAAATTGTATTACGGAAATATTGAAGAGGGGGCATTTTTATACGATTATAATATTAAAGATTGTATCCCAGTGCAACTTCCTCTAAAACACAAGCAAGGCTTGAGTCTAATTGTAAGCAAATCGCATTTGAATGAAAACACTCGTAATTTTATTGATAAAATCAAAACAGAATTTCCGGATGCCGAAATCTGTCAAGTTGGAAGTTCGTTAAAATTTTGCTGTCTTGCTGAAGGAAATACAGATTTTTATCCAAGAATAGGAGCTATTTCAGAATGGGATATTGCTGCAGGACATGCAGTCTTAAAATCAGCAGGAGGGTATGTTGTTGAGTTGTCGACAGGCAAGGATATTGTTTATAATAGTAATAGTCTTAGAACACCGGATTTTATCGCTTTTGGAAATAAAGAAAAATTCATGAATGTTTTTAAAAGAAAAATATAACCGTTAATATTCATAAAATGATCACACTAGTAATTTCAATATCTATTTTAATTGTCGGCTATTTTGTTTATGGAAAGTTTGCTGATCGAATTATGCAAGTCGATGGTTTAGCTGTAACTCCGGCAATTGCAATCAACGATGGTGTTGACTACACACCTTTACCCGTTTGGAAAATATTTATGATCCAGTTTCTTAACATTGCTGGTCTTGGTCCAATATTTGGCGCAATTTTAGGAGCTGTTTATGGCCCGTTAGCTTATCTGTGGATTGTATTGGGTTGCGTATTTATGGGAGCTGCACACGATTATTTTGCTGGTATGCTTTCTTTAAGGAATAATGGTGCTAGTTTGCCTGAATTAGTAGGAAAATACCTTGGAGGAGGAGTGAAAGTCTTTCTTAGAATATTTACCCTTATTTTATTAATTTTTGTTGGAGTTGCGTTTGTTAGTGGTCCTGCCAAACTTTTGACAAGTATAACTAATATAAATATTACTGTTTGGTTATGGATTATATTCGGATATTATTTCTTTGCAACACTTTTTCCTGTTCAAAAAATAATTGGTAAAATATACCCAATTTTTGGAGCTATTTTAATAATTATGGCTTTAATGATACTGTTTATGATGTTTTTTAAACAGTCTATTGGTGAAATTCACCTGATTGAATTAAATGTATCGCATTTTAAAGATTTTCATGTTTCAAATAATAAAGATCTGTTATATCCTATAATGTTTATAGTGATAAGTTGTGGGGCTATTTCTGGGTTTCATGCTACTCAGTCGCCAATGATGGCCAGATGTTTAATAAATGAAAAACAGGCAAGATTTGCATTTTATGGTGCTATGATTGCAGAAGGTATAGTTGCAATAATATGGGCAACAGCAGCAATGAATTATTTTGGGAATGTTGATGATCTTAAAGCAACACTTGCCGTACCAAATCAGGACCCTGCATGGATTGTTAATGAGATTTGCAATACTTGGTTCGGGAAAGTAGGAGCAATTATAGCTATCTTAGGTGTCGTTTTCTGTCCAATAACAACGGGCGATACTGCTTTTCGTTCAGCTCGACTAACTTTAGCAGATTCTTTAAAAATAGGACAAAAATCCATAAAAAGTCGTTTATTATTATCAATTCCATTGTTTATTATTGGAATTTTACTGACTTTCGTTTTGAGTGATCAGTTTGCAACAGTTTGGAAGTTTGTCGGAATTTCAAATCAGGTGCTTTCATCAATTACATTATGGACAATAGCAATGTATTTTGCCTTAAATAAAAAACCTCATTGGTTTATTTCAATTCCTGCATTTATTTTGACGGCTATCTGTTTTACTTATATCTTGGTTGCACCTGTGAAAAATGGGGGAATTGCTTTGCCTCAGAATCTTTCATATATACTAGGTCTCGTATTGGCAATGATAATCTCAGTTGTTTGGTATCTATATTACAAAAGTAAAAAGCAATTTTAGATATTGCAATCTTACTAAAAATGAATTAAAGTTGTCTTATATGTAAAAAATTAGTATCTTTATAGTCAGGATTTTACACCAAAAATACTATGAAAAGACAAACATCACTTAGAGTAGTTTTTATTATTATAACTTTACTGTATTCGTACACTATATTTGCTCAGTTTGAATTTATAGAGAATAAAGGACAATGGGATGAACACGTGCTTTATAAAATGGAACTTAATAATGGGGCTTTTTTTCTTGAAAACACTTGTCTTACTTACAATTTTATAAGTACAGAGGATATGAACTATTCTGCGGCTCATCATGGATCAGAAGAACATTCTCATAGCCTTCTGCGTGCAGGACATGCTTATAAAATGAATTTCATCAATGCAAATAAAAACCCTGGAATAACAAAGTCAGATAAAACTATCGATTATTGCAATTATTATATTGGAAAAGATCCGTCAAAATGGGCTTCATACGTTTCTAAATATCATACTATTAAGTATAATGATTTATACGATGGCATAGATTTTAATTTTCATTCTAACTCTCATGGAATGAAGTATGATATAATTATTCATCCGGGTGCAAATTATCGAGATGTATTATTTTCTTATGAAGGTGCTGATTTATTGTCACTTGAGGACGGTAATCTTATAATTAGTACGACTGTAAATGAAGTTAAAGAATTAAATCCTTTTACATATCAAATATTTGACGGAGATACAGTTGAAGTCGAATGCAATTATCTTTTAAAACGAAATAGGATATGTTTTGATGTTATTGGGGAATATGACAAAACGAAAGATCTTATTATTGATCCTTCATTAGTATTTTCAACATATTCCGGCTCTACAGGTGACAATTGGGGTTTTACAGCAACTTGGGATTATGATGATAATGTATACTCAGGAGGGATTGTCTTTGCAGTTGGATACCCTTCAACTATAGGAGCTTATCAGGTAGACTTTGCAGGAGGTACACCACCAATCGCTGGAAGCTCCTATTATGCTGATGGATGTGATGTTGGAATAATAAAATATAATGAAGATGGGTCTATCAGACTTTTTGCAACCTATCTTGGCGGTTCTAATGGACAGGAAATGCCCCATAGTTTAGTAGTAAACGAAGAAAATGAGTTAATAATAATGGGAACAACTGGTTCGCCAGATTTTCCTGTGTCATCTAATGCTTTTCAATCTCAATTTGGTGGTGGAGATAGCATTGTTTACGATAATGTTATTGGATTCGATAATGGAGTAGATATTTTTGTAATGAAATTGAGTGAAGATGGCTCTCAACTTTTAGGAAGTACTTACGTTGGCGGGAGTAAAAATGATGGTTTGAATTATCAACTGCATTATAATGATCCGGATCCAAATACCGGTATAAATTACGTGTCAATGCATGGTAATGATTCTCTTTATTACAATTATGGAGATGGTGCAAGAGGAGAAGTGATTGTTGATAATAAAAGTATGATTTATGTTGGTACAAATACATTCTCAAATGACTTTCCTTCTGGTATAAATAGTGGATTCCAGAGTTCAAGTGGAGGAGGTCAGGATGGAATTGTTTTTAAGTTTAATACTGATTTATCTCAAATGATATGGAGTACATATATGGGTGGTTCAGAAGATGATGCAATTTTTAGTCTTAGTCTAACTGAGAGCGAAGATGTTATTGTCGCGGGAGGAGCGGTGTCAGATGATTTTCCGACCACATCAGGAGCTTATAACCAAACCCATAATGGAGGATCAACTGATGCTTTTGTTTCAAAAATAAATATGAATGGCAATCTTTTACTTGCCTCAACATTCTTTGGATCAGACGTATATGATAATGCGTTTTTTGTGCGTACCGATAAATTTAATAACATCTTCATATGTGGACAAACTAAAGCAAGTGCATCTTCATTAATATACAATGCCGATTATTCTGTACCAAATAGTGGTCAATTTATTGCTAAATTCAATAATGATTTAACTGAACTTATTTGGTCAACTGTTTTTGGTTCGGGAAACGGACGTCCAAACATCTCTCTCTCTGCTTTTGCAGTTGATGTGTGTAATAGAGTTTATTTATCGGGATGGGGTAGAGAGTGGGCATATTCCTACTATGATGCACAAGGTAATTACTATACATGGACATCCGTATATGGGACAATGGGAATGCCATTAACCGCAGACGCAATTCAAACTAATACAGATGGTCAAGACTTTTATGTACTTGTATTGAATGAAGATGCAAGTAATCTTGAATATGCCAGTTATTTTGGCGAAGTACATTATGCAAGTTGTGGATATTCAGGACATGACCATGTAGACGGTGGCACAAGTCGTTTTGATAAGAAAGGTCATATTATTCAAAGTGTTTGTGCAAGTTGCGGAGGCTGTCAAGAATTTCCAACAGAACCTAATCCTGGTGCTTGGTCAACAACTAATAATGCATCAAACTGTAATAATGCTGTTTTTAAAATTCGAATTATTGAAAATCTTGCTGAAGCGAATTTTGAACCTGTTCCGGTTGGATGCGCACCTTATGTTGTTCAATTTAGTAATAATTCTCAAGGCACAACTTTTGTTTGGGACTTTGGTGATGGCTCACCTGAAAGTACTGAATATGATCCTAGTCATTCGTATACCGAAGGAGGAGAATATACAGTAAGCCTTATTGTGGGTGATCCGGCTAGTTGTAATTTTTATGATACAATAATAAGAGTAATAAATGTTGTAGAACCTGGGGAATCTTTTTTGCCACCAATTGAAATTTGTCCGGGAGAAAGCATTATTTTAGGACCAGACGGAAATTATCCTTCAGGTACTATTTTTCAATGGGTTGAAGGTACTGATTTAAATAATTATTATATTCAGAATCCAGTTGCAACACCGCTTGAATCCACAGATTATCTTCTTGTTGCAACAAGTGTATGTATTGACAGTGTATGGCAAAGTGTTGTGGTTTATGTACCTGATATAGATATTTCTATTTGTAATGATACTCTGATTTGCGAAGGTGATCCAGCGTATCTTCTTGCTGGTACTACTGGTGATGTTAGTTCTTGGCAATGGTCATCCAATTCGCTATTTACAAATACTTTATCAACTACTACTGAGGCAACGGTATATCCAACTTCTAATACGACATATTATGTCCGTGCAAGAGAAGATGTTTGTAATACTTTTGTAACTGAACAAGTTATGGTTAGTTTACATCAATTTAATTACAACTTAATACCAACTTATACAATATGTCTGGGAGGAACGGAAACATTATCGTTAATTAATCAGAATCCAACAGATGTTTTAACATATAATTGGGAACCAACAGCATCGATTGTTAGTGGTGAAAACACTAACTCTCCTGTTGTTTCACCTTCTTCATCAACAACTTATCATGTAACAATTACTAATCAAATTGGTTGTACTACAACTGATCAAGTAAATGTAAATATTGATAATATTAATATAAATCCACCTGTTGTTGTAAATAATTTGTGTTATGATTATTGTTTGGGTTCTGCTAGTATTACTGTAACGGGTATCCCACCATATACTTATGAATGGAGCAATGGTGCAACAGACTCTGAAATTGCTGAACTCTGTGCTGATACATATTCTGTAACTGTTACTGATGATTTAGGATGTACTATTACTACAAATATTGATGTTGTTCAACCACCTGAGTTACTTGCTGATTTTATAAA
Organism: uncultured Bacteroidales bacterium; assembly: GCA_964622935.1. Lineage (GTDB taxonomy): Bacteria > Bacteroidota > Bacteroidia > Bacteroidales > ML635J-15 > Bact-19. The sequence goes on from CAZUQY010000123.1 coordinate 7,032, forward strand.
TGTCGTTATCCCCCTATGTGATGGAGTTGGGTATGGATCTGCAACTGTAGATGCTGTAGGTGGAACTCCTCCATACACCTATTTTTGGCAGTTTGGTGGCAATCAAGCAATTAATAATAATTGTCTTGTTGGTGAAAATGTTGTAACTGTTACAGATGCAAATTCATGTAGCACTGTAATATCTGTCGATATGCCAGCGCCTGGAACACTTGTTTCTGAAATCGAAGATTATGAAATGATTAAATGCTATGGGAATTGTGATGCATATGTTGTCGTCTCAGCAGAACTGGGAACACCACCTTACATGTTTAATTGGTCAAATGGTTTACATACGCAAACTATAAGCGATTTGTGTGAAGGCCCATATGTTGTCACTGTATTAGATTCCGATGATTGTGTTACGCATGAGTATATTTATATTTCTGAACCCGACACTCTCATTACTAATGCATTGATTAATGATCAAATATTATGTTATGGTGAATTAGGGGATATTGAGTTACAAACAACAGGGGGAACTCAGCCATTTGTTTTTAATTGGTCTAACGGATCAAATTTAAATGAACTTGATGATGTGGAAGCAGGCGTATATCAAGTAACTGTTACAGATGCTAATAATTGTATTGATTATGCATATGTTGAACTAATTCAACCAGATGAGTTGTTAATGGATACTACTATCATTAATATGTTATGTGATAATGTCTGTAATGGAAGACTTACAGCTTCTGTTTCTGGTGGAACAACTCCATATTATTATGATTGGAGTAATGGTAGTTCACAGTATTATGCTGATGAGTTATGTGATGGAAATTATGAGTTAATTCTAAAAGATGCTAACAATTGCATAATTACTGAGGAATTTACAGTTGAAAATGAAGGATATGTCCCTGATTTAGAGGCTCTGGCAAGTGTCTATGAAGTTTTTGCAGGAGAACAGGTTGCTCTTATTGCACATTCTAGTTTTGATGGGTCTTACTCTTGGAATAATGCAGATTTGCTAAATAATCACTCGATATCAAATCCTGTAGCTACACTAGTAGATTCTACCTTATTTAGAGTTTTATTCAGAGATGAAAATAATTGCCTTGCTACAGATACTATTTTCATAAGAGTAAAAGAAGTTATTTGTGGAGATCCATATGTCTATGTCCCAAATGCATTTAGTCCGAATTTTGATGGCAAAAACGATTATTTTAAACCATATTATCCACTTTCTCTTGTTACAGATGTTTACTTTGCTGTTTATGATAGATGGGGTAATGTGATTTTTGAAACCACCGATCTCGACGGACAAGGATGGGATGGAACATATCAAGGTGAAAAACTTGCTACAGATGTTTATGTGTTTTGGTTAAGAGCACGTTGTCTTAATGGTGAAGAATATAATCATAAGGGGAATGTGACATTGCTGAGGTAGAGTCTCTTTGACAATATTTATTCAATTTCAATTTTATATAATTAGCAACGCCAGATAATTTTATAAATTTTTTATTCTTCAATTCTTTTTTTTTATTAAATTTGCCATGTCGGTCGCTTTCTCAGAGTAAAATCTATATTTTTGAAAATATTTTAATATGAAATTATTAATACTTGCAATTTGTT
>CAZUQY010000124.1:0-8537 GCA_964622935.1 uncultured Bacteroidales bacterium
TGACAAGTGTTATAATCAGATTGGATCAAAACAAACATTTTGATGAAACATCCAAAGAACTTACAGGAATGGTTTCCGAAGAATATGAAGTATTGACTTGGGAAGAAGAAATGCCAGAACTTGTTCAGCTTATTGATTCAAAAGCTGGTGGTAGTCAGGTAGTTTTACTAATTCTTTACATTGTTGTTGGTTTTGGAATATTCGGAACTGCATTAATGATGATTGCAGAAAGGATAAAAGAATTTGGGATTATGATTGCTATTGGAATGCAAAAAACAAAAATACTAATTACAGTAGCAATTGAAATGGTTTACATTACAATATTAGGAATTGCTGCATCAATTGCAGTTAGCTTTCCTATTATGTACTACTGGCATCTTAATCCAATTCCTCTTTCAGGAGAAATGGCAGACACATACGCTACAATTGGTTTGGAACCTGTTATGCCAATCGCATGGGACATTTCTTATTATTTACCACAGCCAATTATCGTGGTAATTATAACTTTAATAGCAATAGCATACCCATTATATGGGATTAGTAAAATTAACGTCATAAAAGCAATGAAGAAGTAGGAAACACACAATAAACAACATTTAACATTCAATGATCAAGTAGATTAGACTAATAATAAATATAAAAGGTGATTATGAAAATAAATATAATAAAAGCAATGAAGAAGTAGAAAACACACAATAATCAACATGAAACACTCAATTATCAAGTAAAAAACAGAAAATGAAAAAGTTTGATTTAGAGGAAAGACTAATAGATTATGTGATTATGATTAGTAATCTCACTGATAAAATTGACAAAACAATGCTTGGTATTTACATTGCAAATCAGCTTATAAGAAGTGGAACATCACCTGCTTTGAATTATGGAGAAGCACAAAGTGCAGAATCAAGAAAAGACTTTATTCATAAAATGAAAATTGTTCTTAAAGAACTAAAAGAAAGTAGAATATCCTTAAAAATTGCTAAGCAGAAGCCGTTAGTCACCAAACCAGAAGAAATTTTAACAATATTAAAGGAAACCGAAGAACTAATTGCCATTATTTACAAAAGTATTGAAACGGCAAAGACAAATTTAAATAAATAAACGTTTCAATATGCACAAATTGATTATGGAATATTGCTTATTGCTTATTGAATATTGAAATAATGACTATGGAATTATTTAAAATAGCCTGGAGAAACATTTGGAGAAACAAAAAAAGGACAATGATTACAGCAGGGTCAATATTCTTTGCGCTAACATTGTCGATATTGATGGTGGGTCTCCAGACAGGAACCTATGACAATATGATTAAAACTTCAGTGGAAGATTTTTATGGATATATTCAGGTTCATAAAGATGGGTATACTGAAGATAAAGTTTTGATCAACTCCATGGATTACTCGCCAGAAATACAAGAATTTCTTACTTCAGATGAAAACGTAAATGAGTTACACCCTCGAATTGAGACATTCACTTTAAGTGCTTTTGGCAACAAAACTAAAGGAATTCCAATAATCGGTGTTATCCCAGAATTAGAATTTGAAAAACCTGGCTTAAAGAAACGTTTGATTGCTGGTGACTTTCCAACTAGCGAAAATGGAGGACTACTGATTACTGAAAAATATGCAGAATACATGGGTGTTCAAATTGGAGATTCAATTGCCTTTATAGGACAAGGTTATCAAGGCATAAGTGCAGTTGGATTATATCCAGTCGTTGGGATAATTAAACTTCCTAATCCACAACTTAATGCAGGTTTAGCATATATGGTATTAGAACAAGCTCAGGAGCTTTTCAGCTTACAAGGTATGGTAACTAGCGTTGTTTTAAGATTAGATGACAACTCCTCATACGAAGAAACAACAGATCAACTTGCTTCAAATCTACCTGAGGGATATGAAATATTAAATTGGGAAGAAGAAATGCCTGAACTAGTTCAAATGATTGAATCTGATCAGAAAAGTGGACAAATGATGCTACTAATTCTTTACGTCGTTATTGGTTTTGGAATTTTTGGAACTGCACTAATGATGATTGCAGAAAGAATAAAAGAGTTTGGAGTAATGATATCTCTTGGAATGCAAAAAACAAAAGTTATTATTCTTGTTGCAGTTGAAATGATATTTATATCGTTTGTAGGAATTGTTAGTTCTATTTTAGCAAGCATTCCCATAATGTATTACCTATATGTGAACCCAATTACTTTTACAGGCGAAATGGCAGAAACATATGAAAGCATGGGGTTTGAACCTATAATGCCTGTAGCTTGGGATCTATCATATTATTTGACTCAGCCATTTATTGTAATAGTTATTACAATATTGGCAATGCTATACCCACTATATGGATTGAGAAAAATGAATGTAATTAAAGCTTTGAAAAAATAGAATAGTAATTCGAAATTTGAGAATTCGAAATTCGGAGTAATAAAAATGAACCAATGAGTTATCAAGATTTTAAAATAGAATTAGAAAAAAGAACCAAGAATTTTGCAATAAGCACATTTAGACTAACGTCTTCATTGCCAAACATAGCAGAGGCTAATGTAGTTAGAAATCAATTAGCAAAGTCTGCTTCAAGCATTGGTGCCAATTACCGAGAAGCAAATAGGGCAAGAAGCAAAGCTGATTTTATAAATAAAATATCAATTTGTGAATCAGAAGCTTCGGAAACTGAATTTTGGATTGAACTAATACAAGAAATGAAATGGGGCTCAAATGAAGAATCAGAAAAACTACAAAATTAAGCTATTGAATTATTAAAGATATTTACGACTATTGGCAGAAAAACAAAAGAAAAGAACATTTAAAATAAATGAATATTTACACATATTTTCAGAAGATAGACTAATTCCGAATTTCACACTTCGAATTTTGAATTATTTTAGATTTTGGATTAAAATTTAATAAACATGGAAATAATAAAAATTGCATGGAGAAATATCTGGCGAAGTAAAACTCGAAGCCTGGTTGTAATTGCTGCTGTTTGCATTGGAATGACAGGGGGGATCTTTGCTTCTGCATTAATGTTCGGAATGATGGAATCAAGAATTGAAACCGCAATTTCTACAGAAATGGCACATATTCAATTACATAATCCAAAATTTATTGATAATCAAGATCAAGAGTTTTACATTGAAAATGCAGATGAACTAGTTGCTAAAATCGAAAAAATAGAAGGAGTAAAAACATCTTCTAGGATAAAAATTCAAGCAATGGCAAGTTCGGCTGAAACAGGAACAGGTGTTGTGATAAATGGAATTACCCCAGAGGATGAAATCAAGGTTTCTGATTTAAACACGAAGCTGATTAGCGGCGACTACTTTGTCGAAGATAAAAAGAATCAAATTTTTGTCGGGGAAGAATTCGCAGAAAAACTAAAACTCGATATTAGATCTAAAGTAGTTATGACATTCCAAGATACTACTGGATATATCACAGGTGGAACATTTAGAGTTTGTGGAATTTACAAAACGTCAAATAAAATGTTTGACGAAACTCAGGTCTTTGTACGTAAAGGAGATGTTTCTAAAATTAGTTTAATGGATGTAAACTCTGCTCATGAAATTGCAGTTCTAATTGATGATAATGAAAGATTAATGGATGTTCAAAACCAAATTAAAGAGATTACAGGAGATGAAACTCTTGTAAGAAATTGGAAAGAACTTAGTCCTGATCTAGCAATGATGACAGATATGATGACTCAATATGGGTCTTATCTAGTATTCATAATTCTTATGGCACTTGCATTTGGAATCATAAATACAATGCTGATGTCGATTTTAGAGAGAAAGAAAGAACTTGGAATGCTAATGGCTGTCGGAATGAATAAGCCAAAAATTAGAAGAATGATTGCTTGGGAAACTGTTTTCTTAACATTCATCGGAACAATTGTTGGAATGGCAATTTCACAGTTATTAGTTGGCTATTTTGCAAAACATGGAATCGATTTAGGAATGTATGCTGAAGCAATGGAAGAGTTGGGTTATGATTCAATGTTATATCCAATTTTAAATAAAGAGTTTTATATTCAGGTGGTAGTTTTAACCGTTTTAACAGCGTTGTTTGCTGCAATTTTCCCAATTCGTAGAGCAATTAAAATGAATCCAGCTGAAGTTTTAAGAACTGAGTAATAGTACTTAAAATGCCTTAAATATTTAAAGTACTTGAAGTTAAAATAAAAAGAATAATATGAATAATAAAGATTTTGCTAAACAGCTTGAACAAAGAACAAAGAGCTTTGCATTAAATGTGCTCAAACTCACTGCGAAGTTACCAGATACTCCTGAAGCAAAAGTAATTCGTTATCAATTAGCAAAATCTGGAACAAGTGTTGGTGCAAATTATAGGGAAGCAAATAGATCTCGTAGCAAAGCAGATTTCAAAAATAAAATATCTATTTGTATCGGGGAGGCATCCGAATCTGGATATTGGTTAGAACTCATTGATGAGGCATCTTTATTAAAACAAAAAATGATATCAGAGATTTTAATAGAATCAAATGAATTATTAGCAATTTTTACATCAATCAGAGCAAATTTAAAATAATGTACAATACACAAATAACTTTAGGCACTCCAAGTACTCTAGACACTCTAAGTACTAATAGAATCAAAAGTTTATATGATAGCAAATCAGTAAATAGAATATAACTATTAAATATATAGAATATGAAAATAATAGAAATTAAAGATTTATACAAGATTTACACTGAATCAGAGATTCCAGTAAATGCAGTAAACGGTATTGATATTAGTTTTGAAGAAGGCGAATTTACAGCGATTGTTGGACCGTCAGGTTCCGGCAAAACAACTCTTTTGAATATGATAGGAGGGCTAGATAAGCCAACAAAAGGAGAAGTTGTAATTGACGGAATTAGCATTGGTCAGTTAAGCTCTAAGCAAGTAATCGACTTTAGGTTAAGGAATATCGGTTTTGTGTTTCAAGCATATAACCTTATTCCTGTGCTAACTGCTAAGGAAAATGTAGAATTTATTATGCAACTGCAAAAACAAGACAAAAAGTCTCGTGAAGCTAGAGCTATCGAAATGCTCGAAGCTGTTGGTTTAGGTGAAAGAATGAACAGCCGCCCAGCAAAGTTATCTGGTGGTCAGCAGCAACGTGTAGCGGTAGCTAGAGCACTTGCATCAAAACCAAAGTTTATTCTTGCAGATGAGCCAACAGCAAATTTAGATTCAGCTTCAACAAATAACCTTTTAGAGATTATGCAAGAACTAAATCAAAAGGAAAATATTACATTTATTTTCTCAACTCACGATCAAAGAGTTGTTGACAAAGCTCGCAGAATCATTACAATTGACGATGGTAAAATTAAAAGTGATTTGAAAGTTTAGACACCCAACTTGCTTGCGAAGATTCACAAACCAGTTGTGTTGGAGACCCTCGTAAGCATAAAAGAGGCACCCAACTTGAGTTGAAACAAAATATGAAAAACAAACATGTTATATTAGTCATTCTAGCGATAGTTTTATCGTTTACGGGATTTGCTCAAAGCGATTCTCCAAAATTTGAACTTGATGGCTATGTAAAATACATGCAAACAAATGCGTTTACAGATGTAAATGATTTCTGGATTAATGATAATTTAATTCACAACAGACTTGACTTTTCATATTATCCAACAAATGGGCTATCAGCTAAAGTTAGTGTTAGAAACCGATTCTTTTATGGACAGCAAGTTTCAATGATGTATACTCCTGGTGTTGGAAATATGTATGCAGATCAAATTGACCAACATACTGGATTTATTGACATGTCGTGGAATTATTTTGTAAACAAATCTACGTTTTTCAACACATCTATTGACAGAGCCTTTATAGACATCCAAAAAGGAAAATGGAACATAACAGCTGGGCGTCATAGGATTAACTGGGGACAAACATTTGTTTGGAATGCAAATGATATTTTTAATGCTTATTCGTATTTTGATTTCGATTATGAAGAAAAACCAGGCTCTGATGCCATAAGAGTCCAATACAATATCGACTTTGCCTCTCGAATTGATATTGCAGCCGCAATCAATAATGACTCAAGTTTAACGGCTGCTGCTCTATATTCTTTTAATAAATTCAATTATGATTTTCAGGTAATGTCAGGAATATTTCAATCCGAAGATATTGTAATAGGTCTTGGATATGCCGGAAGTCTATTTTACGGCGGTTTTAGAGGCGAAATAAGCTATTTCCACCCAATGGAAGACCTAGCAGACACAACAGGTGTTATTGCCGCTTCTATTGGCTATGATTATGTTCTAAAGAAAGGAACAATGCTGACTGCTGAAGTTTTGTTTAACACAAGTGCACCAAAAGATGCAGATTTCAACATTGCAGACTTTTACAATCTTCAATTAAGTGCAAAGAATCTCTCTTTTGCACGATTCTCCGCAGTTGCAATGGTTTCTCACCCAATTTCTCCAATAATTACAGCAAGTTTATCTGCAATGTATAGTCCAACAAGCAACTTCTTTTATACTGGTCCATCAATTTCGGTTTCGATGGCAGATAACTTTATGATTGATTTAAACGCCCAATACTTTTCTAGCGATATTCCAAAAGAAGATGGTGGAAAAGGAACTTATATCTTCTTGAGGGGAAGATGGAGTTTTTAAAGTGCGGAAAAATAAAAAATATATGATTTTTGTAATTCTTCAAGCCCCACAAGCGAGAATTGTGAAGATTCTCTAGAAGATATGAAATTGCCTAGCATTTATATTTTACTTAAGGGTAAAAAAGTGAGTTAGAGTGCCTAGAGTATTTAAAGTTATGAGTAATTTTATGTTTGTACCAAAGATAAATAATTTGTCTTTCTGATAAATATTGTGTATATTTGTATACCAACAAACCACAAATTATGAAAAACCTTTTATTATCAATTCTTTTTTTTGCTCTTACATTGAACTTATTCTCGCAAGATAATTGCAATAATGCAATTGAAATGCAATTTGAAGAATACTCAACTTGTGGTCAAATTGCAATTACAAATGTTGATCCTACAGATGCAGTAACATCAACAGATTTGCCGTTTCCTGAATGTGGCAATTATGATGTGTCAACTAACGATATGTGGTATTATATTACTGTTCCAAATGGAGTAAATGAATTAGCATTTCATGCTTTTAATGCACCATTACCAATTAACATGGTAGACCCTCATCACAAACCGGCAATGGCAGTTTATTCAGGAGAATGTGGAAGCTTAGAATTGCTAGATTGTTTCTTTGACCCTGGTGCAATAGTGAAAAATGGCGAAATTCGTTTCGAAATAATTAATGGATTGACTCCAGGCGAAAATTTATTTATTAGAGTATGGGATATGGATAATTTTATATTCCCATATTTTATTGCAGCATCCGTAAGAACAGAGATTCCTGAACATAGTTGTGAAACACCAGCAGTTTTAAACGGAGGAGGGTGTAATATTCTTGCTCCAAAAGGTACTATTGATGCACCAGATGATTGCATGTGGACGTTATCTGATAACACTATTTATTATTATTTTGTCGTTAATCCTAACGATCCGCAACCCGTTACAATTGATGCTAATTACACTTTTTGTTTTGAAAATGATGGTGGTGAATATCCTTATCCTATAAGTACTCAATTACAAATGGTAATTTATCGATGGAATGGGACAGACTGTTCATGGATTGGTGGTAGTCCCTTATCAACCCCTCCAAACGATTCCACATATTTTGGTTGTAATGCCGGAACTGGAACAGTCACACTTGCAGAAAATTTGGAACCCGGTCTTTATATCTTAGCATTAGATGGTTATAGAGATGTCGCCGGAACATCCCTTTGTACTTTTGAATTTGCAACGAACATATCTAATGAAATTATATGTCCTAATGATACGATAGTGTGTAATTCCTCTATTCCTTTCTTGCTAAATGAAGCTCAACCAGTTGGTGGGGAGTATTCTTGTGTTCTTTCACCTGAAGTCGTAACTGACAATATTTTTTATCCTCAATATTATACTGGTCCACTTAATATAATTTATACATTAGGTCAGTTTACATGTGGCTTTACAATTTATGATGTTATGTATCCAACTTCAGTTCCTAACATTGAAATTTGCCTTGTTACTGTTAACGAAAACAATAAAAACAAAATAATGTGGGAGAAGCCTGTTACAGATTCAATAGAAAGTTTTATAATATATAAAGATAATGGTAGTGATTACCTTCCTATAGGATTAGTAAATTATGAAGATGAAAGCACTTTTATTGACGTAAATTCAGAATCTCAAACTCAGTCTGCCAGATACAAAATTTCATATTTAAGTATATGTAGTTTCGAATCTGAATTAAGCGACTTTCATCAAACAGTTTTACTTAATATGACTGAAGAAACCGACTCGTGGTATTTGACTTGGACGCCATATATCGGAGTTGATGATTTTACAATAAATATTTTAAGAGGAACAGCTCCAGATAATCTAGAGGTTATGGAAAGTTATGGAAATGATATAACAGAGTATACAGACAATGATCCTCCTGATGGTTATATTTATTATCAG
>CAZUQY010000125.1:0-8526 GCA_964622935.1 uncultured Bacteroidales bacterium
AATATATTTTATAAATTTGTAAATAAGAAAGTTGCATTTGCTAGTTGAATCTACGCTCATTTAATTCGTTAAGAAAAGCTAATAGCATCCGAGATTTTGCACCATTATATAAAGTAAGATATTTTGTTGAGACATTATTATCTACCAAAAAATCAGCAATAATATTTCCAATAACGTCGTTTGCCTGATCCCCAACAACATAAACTTTCTCTTCGAGTCTTCCAAGGGACACCGCAGTATTTAGAACAGGACCGCCCGGACGTGATTCGATTGCTTTGCCATTTTGAAATATTATATCATAAACGGTTTCGCCAATACAGTAGATTTTTCGCATTTTCGCAATTTTATCAGACAAAAATAAATAAATATTACTGAATTAGAAATAAATTTTCCATCTGAAATGAGTTAGTCGCAATGTATGCCTAAATCTATAATATTGAGATTCTTTAATTAAAATCTTTTAATCCACACATAGGTTATCTTCACGTGGATCTTCGTAAACTCTTTTTCGCTTGATCACTTCAACATTACCATCAAAATCAACAAAAGTCTCGACAGAAGAATAACTATGAGGACCACAACCAAATACTTGATAATCATAAGTCAAAGTTATATACCCTGTATCAACTTTCCTAGCATTTGATTTATATAGCTTTAGAACAAATTTTCTATATCTAAAAGGGATATCAAATTCATATTGCGGATATGTGTCAGTATAAGCGGAAACATATGCTAATGCTTCCTCTTCGCTTTTAATTGGAGCATAAATATTCTGGAATTTCTCCTTCGAGTTTATAAATACATATTCTCCATCACTTTTAATGATAAGATTTTCATAGAGCATACTTAAACCACCTGACATTCGAAATCCTTCTTCCCCTTCTTCATAATAATCCATTCGATTATAACATGTTGCAATTTCATAAGATGGACTTAATCCGCCATAGTAATATGGTACTTCGTATATCCCAAACAAATCGAGTGAGTCGGTCAAATATTGATACTGAGATGCAGGAATATGTTTAGGGTCCTGAGTAATATTGGTTACAGGCTCATCTATAATTCTAACTTTAATAATATGTCTACAATTTACAAAAAGACCTAAAACTAAAAGAAGAAGTATGAATTTTATCTGTGATGGCTTTATCATGATTAATTAGTTAAGTTCATTTTATAAAATTAATTATTTTTTGTTAAAATTCAAACCTTTGATGAATTTTGAAATAGAATTTCACAAAATAATTTTATATTTTTCAAATCTAACGAATCAAGTCTGCTGTAACTTTGAACTCCATATCTATTTTAATAGCAATATTGTGGGCTACAATTTCTTTAAGAGTAACTTCGACATCAATCTTATATGACTCTTCTCTTAAATATTCAACAAGATTTGTTTCAAGAAAATCTAAACTTATAACATTTGAATTTGAATCAATATTATCCAGATATGCAACTTCAATCCTATCAGAGTCATCAACTTTTTTAATAAAGATATGTAATGATTTTATCATTGAAAAGTCATCATTAGAATCTAATAAACTGATTTGAAGATCTTTAACTACGACATCTTGAACCAGTTCAGGTGTAGTTTTATTATTCTCGAACTCTTGAGTTGCTGTTGTCGTAATAGCCGGAATAGGAATATTAAAAGGAATACTTATTGGAAAAATATTCTCTATCGTTGTTTCCACAGAATCTTTAACTGTAAAAGTCACCATTCCTTTTGAACATGACAATAAGAACAAAACAGGTATTAAATAAATTAGTCGCTTCATGTTAAAATATTAACTTATGTGCTATATAACAATAAATCTAGCATAATGTTTCTTATTTTTGCATAAAAGACAATTTAATATGAAAAATAAAATTTTCCTTTATTTAGTACTGTTATTAATAGGAGAAACACTGCTTTCGCAAACTCAAACTGACAGTAGTAATTATTTTAATAACAGCAATTACATAAACATAAGCACTGGTTTGGCAATAGGCAGCCTTAGAGACATGGCAACTTCCCCTCTATTTTATACCGGGGTTTTACCTACGGTCGACTTATCATATTCCGATTATTTCAATAAGAATCTTATTAAAGTTAATCTTAGTAGTCTTAACGGTATTTATGTCAGAACTGCTGTTGATGATTTCTATAGCAGTTCTGCCAATATAATTAATCTCGAATTATCTTACTATAGACATTATGATGAATATGATGATGGAAGTTTAATGCATTGGCCGGGAATATCTCTTAATAACTATACAGCAATTAGGATTAACAATAGTTTTGGAAATGCTGCTTTTACGCTTGACAACATTAGCAGTATGAATCTTAACTACATGATTACAAAGAGTTTCACTCGTAAGGCAAAAGAGAAAAAATTTCTGTGGTTAATAAAATATAAAAGAAAACAAAAAGATTATTTATTCTCTTTTAAAACAGGGATTCCGGTATACTCTCTAATTTATCGACCTGGCTTTACAAATCCGGGCAATGCAACCCAAACAGAAACACTTTTACCAGGTTATAAATTTACAGGTAAAGTTTTCTCAGGTATAAACACAAATCTTGGAATTGCAAGAATGCTAAAAAACGGCAATATGATAAAATTCTCATATAACTGGGATTTTTTTACATCAGGCAAATACTCGCTCAACAGACTTGACTACTCGAAACACTCGTTTTTATTCAGTCTAGTATTCAAATTAAATTAAGCATTCACTATGAAAACAAAATATCAAAATATAATATTAGCAACAATCGTAATTTGTCTTGGATTTTCAACATCCTGCGAAAAGATTGCATTTGAAAAAGAAATTAAGAATACTCCAGAGTCAAATTTCTTTTATCTATGGAATGAAGTAAATGAACGCTATGCTTTTCTTGAGTACAAAGAAGTTAATTGGGATAGTATTTATAATGTATATGGCGAGAAAATAAACCATGACATGAGTGAAGACAGCCTTTTTATTGTTCTTGGAAGTATGCTCAACGAACTGCGAGACGGACATGTTAATTTATTTTCTTCATTTAATCTTTCGCGTTATGACATTACCCTGCTAGGACCTGTAAATATTAACAATCGCATTATTAAAGAAAACTATTTGGGAACTGATTACTATACTACAGGGGCTTTTGTACACGATTTTATAAGCGATAGTCAAATAGGATATATACGTTATTCGTCTTTCAGCAATTCTATGATTACCAATAATGAACTGGACTACCTTTTAGAAAGATATAAAAACACCGAAGGTTTGATTATAGACATCAGACAAAATGGAGGTGGATATGTGGACAATGTTTTTAGATTGATATCCCTATTTTCCAATGATGAAAGATTATTGTATAGCACTCAAATAAAAGATGGTGCCGATGAAAATGACTTTAGCCTCTTAGAGGAAGTTAAATCTGAAAAATCAGGTAGAGAAACATACCAAGGCAAAGTAGCAATTCTTACAGACAGAGGATCTTATAGTGCTTCGTCATTCTTTTCGGTATGTACTTATGCATACGAGGATGTCTTTTTAGTTGGAGACACTACTGGTGGTGGACTTGGATTACCAAATGGTGGACAACTACCAAACGGCTGGACATATCGTTTTTCTATTACACGAACGATTGCTGTTAATGGTGAAAATTACGAAAGTGGAGTTCCACCTAATTACACCATTATTCTATCTGATGATGCAGATGAAACAGGAATTGATAATGTAATCGAATTTGCTTCTGCTAAGCTTCTAGAATAAAAATATTAGAGCGAAGATGGGGATTTAATAAACCAATCTCTCGTAACTTTTCCATTTGCCAATTTTTTAATCTAACAATATTAATAAACATAGAGCGTCACAATATTGCGACGCTCTATGTTATTATGCTGATATTCATTTTATGAATTCGGTCTCCGATATTCCGTCTTCTAGGCTCCCTACATATAAGATTCTATAGGATCACAAGTACACATTAAATTTCGGTCTCCGTAACCATTATCAATCTTTCCAACAAAAGGCCAGAATTTATTTTCCTTCACCCATTCTGCTGGGAAAGCAGCTTTTTCTCTACTGTATTTATGTTGCCATTCTGAAGAAATACATTCCATCTGTGTATGCGGAGCATTTTTTATCGGATTATCTTCTTTATCAAGAACACCTGATTTAATATCCTCACATTCATTTTTTATAGTTTTCATAGCATCAATAAAACGATCTAACTCTTCCTTACTTTCGCTCTCGGTAGGTTCTACCATAAGTGTTTCGTGCACTGGAAAAGAAAGTGTAGGTGCATGATATCCGAAATCCATCAGACGTCTTGCGATATCAGAAGCTTCTACTCCATATTCCTGTCTAAATTTATTAACATCCAAAATCATTTCATGAGCACAACGACCAGTTTCGCCAGTATAAAGCACTTCAAAATACCCTTTGAGTTCATTAGCAATATAATTTGCATTAAGCATTGCTACCTCAGTAGAATGTTTCAAGCCTTTTTCACCTAACATACAAATATAAGCATGTGTTATTGGAAGTACCATTGCACTACCATATGGAGCTGCAGCGACAGCCTTAATGCCTTTCTCACCGCCTGTTTTTACAATCTTATGCGATGGTAAAAATTCTTTCAGATGCTCAGCAACTGCAATAGGACCTACACCAGGACCACCTCCACCATGAGGTATAGCAAATGTTTTGTGCAAATTTAGATGACAAACATCAGCACCAATTGTACCAGGATTTGTAATTCCAACCTGAGCATTCATATTTGCTCCATCCATATATACTTGTCCACCATTTTCATGGATAATATCTACCATTTGAAGAATCTCACTCTCAAAAACACCGTGAGTAGATGGATAAGTTATCATAATTGCAGCCAAATTGTCTTTATGCTCACAAGCCTTAGCTTTTAAGTCTTCAAGATCAATATTTCCGTTTGTATCACATTTAACTACAACTACATCCATACCTGCCATCACTGCACTTGCTGGATTCGTTCCGTGTGCTGATGAAGGAATAAGACAAATATTACGATGCCCATCTCCTCTGGAAATGTGATATTCACGAATAACCATCAATCCTGTATGTTCTCCTGTAGCACCTGAATTTGGCTGAAGACTAGTTGCTGAAAAACCTGTTATCTCAGAAAGGTCCCTTTCCAGTTCTGCAATCAGCTCCTGATATCCCTCTGCTTGATCAAGAGGAACGAAAGGGTGAATATTTCCAAATTCTGCCCAGCTTAATGGCAACATTGATGTTGCTGGATTAAGTTTCATTGTGCATGAACCTAATGAAATCATTGAGCGATTTAATGATATATCTCTATTTTCTAAACGTTTGAGATAACGCATCATTTCGGTTTCACTTTGATAAACATTAAATACTTTCTGTGTAAGAAATCCATCAGTTCTTGAGAACTCTCCTAAAATTTTCACACTTGAATCCAATGATTTTAAAGCTTCAAATGACTTATTATTTGCTTCTGCAAATATTGCTAAAATAGTATTAATCTCATCCAATGTTATAACCTCATCCATACTGAGACTAATCAATTTTTCTGAAATATAATTAAAGTTCATTTCTTCTTTTAATGCCAAGTTTCTAATAGTTCCCGAGCTAAGTCCCTCCGGTAATTCAATCTGAATTGTATCAAAAAACTCTTTGTTAAGAATGTTATATCCCAACTTATTAAGTTCTTCTGCAATATTTTTAGTTGCGATAAAGATATTATTTGCAATTTGTTTTATCCCTTCAGGACCATGATACACTGCATACATACCCGCCATAATAGCAAGCAACGCTTGTGCTGTACAAATGTTTGATGTTGCTTTATCACGTTTAATATGCTGTTCGCGAGTTTGCAATGCCATACGCAAAGCTTTGTTTCCATGTCTATCAATTGAAACACCAATTATACGTCCAGGCATGCTACGTTTATATTTATCTGCAGTAGCTAAAAATCCGGCATGAGGGCCACCATATCCCATTGGGATACCAAAACGTTGAGTTGATCCAACGGCAATATCTGCGCCCCATGTTGCTGGAGCCTCAATCAATGCAAGCGACAGAATATCAACAACTGCTGTAACAAGAACTTCAGACTGATGAGCTCTTTCGGTAAAGCTTGTATAATTTTTAATTTCCCCACTCGCAGCCGGATACTGAACTATAGCACCAAAATCTTTATCTGAAAAACTATATTCTTCAAATTTACCTATTACAATATTCACTCCAATAGGTTCAGCTCTAAGCTTAATTACATCCAAAGTCTGAGGAAAAACATCTTCGTCAACAAACAAATTATTGCGACCATTTTTAACAGCCTGACGAGAGCGAGCACCGAGCATCATACTCATTGCTTCAGCAGCAGCTGATGCTTCGTCAAGAAGTGAACAGTTTGAAATCTCCATTCCGGTCATTTCTGTTATAACTGTTTGAAAGTTCAAAAGTGCTTCAAGACGCCCTTGACTTATTTCAGCCTGATATGGTGTATATGAAGTATACCATCCGGGATTTTCAAAAACATTTCTCAATATTACAGACGGTACACTAGTCCCATAATAACCCATTCCAATAAAAGATCTGTATATTTTATTCTTTGATGCGATCTTTTTAATCTTTTTCAAATACTCATATTCAGATAATGACTCACCAATCTGCAAAGGTTTTTTTAATCTTATAGCTTTTGGTACAATCTGATCAATCAAATCATCAAGTGAATTGATACCAACTTTTTCAAGCATTACTGAGTAATCAGACTCTCGTGGTCCGATATGTCGTGAAGAGAATTCCTGTTTTATCATTATAATGTTTTTTAATAAAATTATAAGTGCGTATTTATTAAGCTGTAAAATTAAAAAAATGTTCAATATTTCTTAGTATCTTATGTCACATTTTAATAACATTTGGTAAGTTTTAATAAAAATCATTAAATGAAAAGCATTTTTTCTTATTTTTGAAAATAAAACAATTCAAAAATGAAGAAGCATCTTTTTTTACTTTCGATTTTATCAATATCATTTTTAACATCGTATTCTCAAATTAAACTAAGTCTACTTGACGGGAAACAAATCAAACTAGAATCTTATGTTTTTCATAACTATGAAGGGTATATAGATTACAGTATAATGAAAAAAAATGGCAAACTAAAAAATTCATATGCTGATTTTGATGATATATACTCAATCAACCTGAACGGAGTTGATTCTATAATGTATCAACAATTAGTTGAAGAAGAATATACCATTGATGAAATGTCAAGAATTGTAATTGCCAGACAAAATGCGCTAAATGAATACAAACCTTGGTGGGCGTTTGCATCTGGTTTAGTAGTTGGCTGCGGATCGCTATTTTTACCAGTTAGTGGAATGACCTACATGTTAGTTCCAATAGTCTATACTGCCAGTATGGCATTTGTAAGACCTTCGAATTCTATTATAAGAAAAAGACATGAAGCAGAATTTAACGACGACCTCTATGTATACGGTTACAGATCGACAGGAAGAAAAAAGATATTTAAGAATACAACACTTGGTGTAGTTGGTGGAATATTTGTTTCCGGAATCATCTTGAGTACACTTTATTTGACAACTGAAGAGTAATAAAACTAAATAATTTAGAAAATGCAAGTCCTGTCAAAAGTAAAAGTGTGTGTTTCATAATGTCTATTTTTAAAATAGTAATTAATTTTTGTCTTTCATTGATGTCTTTCGTCAAAATCTTAGTAAACAATTGTTACAATGCCAACATATGGTTTACATTCAAAAACATTAACAATATAAAGATAAGGGCCTGTAGGTAACCTTCTCCCATTGAACGTGCCATCACTCTCAAAATCAATCTCTCTAGATTGACAAAGTCCTTGTCCCTTCAAAAATCAACAATATGCTCCAAATGCCAAAAATTGACCTCTAGATCGCTAAAGGTCAATTTTTTTACTTGCAAATTATTCTTTGATATCTATCGAGCCAACAATTGTTTTGATTATGTCTTCTGCTTTTATCACTGTTTCTTCACCCATGTTAATAATACCATCATACATTTTGCATGCAGCAACTACTATATATGGTGATTGGTAATATATATACAAATGTATTTTAGCATCAGTATAAAAACTATTTTCACTATCTTTGTCTTTATGTCTTTTTTGTATATAAACAAAATGCAAGAAATCTTTGTTTCCTATTTTTAAAGTTTCCCAATCTGTAGAAGTAATAGTTGAAGTTTTTTTATTATAATGAATTTTTGATGTCCCAAAGCCTAGACAGTCATACCATTTAAGATCAGTAGATTCATTGCTAGTAAATAATTTTAACAAATCGCTTTTTATATAATCAAGAGTATAATTTTTTTCATTAAAATATACAAATGTTGATCTGAATTCTTTTTCTAGTGATTCTTCACAAACGATTATTGCTCCCTCAAATTTATCATCATATTTAGGATTGGGCGAATCGGTGTAGTAAGTGCATTTTGGACCTATCGGAAGTTTAAGGCTTAATATATTTTCATCATCACTAACTGTTATAGGATCTGAACTTT
>CAZUQY010000126.1:0-8517 GCA_964622935.1 uncultured Bacteroidales bacterium
TAAATGTATCGAAATTGAGGATAAGATAAGAGTAGATATATCCAAGAAACTTTGTGTTAATGCGGAACAATTGAAGTTCAATTATGAAAGGATTGCACATTTTGATATCCTTTTAGCAAAAGCATTTCTTGTAAAAGAATTTGGCTTAAATAAACCTGAGATTTCGAAAGATTATACAGAATACAGACAATTGTTTAATCCATATATTAGAAGTGTCTTAAAAACAACAAATAAGGATTTTCAATCTGTAGACATCAGTCTTTCAAATAAGCCAGTTTTGATTACCGGTGCAAATATGTCAGGGAAAACAGTATTGTTAAAATCATTGGCATTAAGTCAGTATATGTTTCAATTTGGCTTTTATGTTCCCGCCTCAAAAGCAGATGTTAAACCTGTCGATGAGATTATAATGAATATAGGAGACACACAGAACGAATTAAACGGCTTATCGTCATATGCAGTTGAAATGATTAATGTCAATAATATTATTTCAAAAGCCAAAGAAGGAAAGATCGTTTTAGCTTTAGTTGATGAACTTGCAAGAACAACAAATCCAGATGAAGGCAAAATCATTGTTAATGCCTTTATTGAAATAATGTCTGAATTAAATGTATGCAGTCTCATTACCACCCACTATAGTGGGCTAACTTCTGATTGTAATCGATTAAGAGTAAAGGGTTTGAAACTGGATGATAATAAAACTAAAATCACGGTTGATAATATAAATGATTTTATGGATTATTCACTTATTGAAACTGATTCTGATAAAGCTCCAAATGAGGCAATTAGAATTGCTGAAATATTGGACATAGATGCGGATTTCTTGAATAAGATGAAGCAATCATAGGATATACAACATCTGAATTTCAACAATCATTAGCAAAAAAGTCAATGAATTGATAGTCGTTTAACGAAATACTTTCTAATTTTGTTGGAAACATACAATGCCATGGGAATTTATCTTGATTACAATGCAACTACACCTATTGATAAGGAAGTAGCTGAGGAAATGCTACCATATTTAACCGAGTATTTTGGAAATCCTTCAAGTTCACACTCTTACGGACTTATAACAAAAAAAGCAGTTGAGAATGCACGTAAGCAAGTTGCAAATTTACTGAATTGCACACTCTCTGAAATAATTTTCACAAGTGGAGGTACAGAAGCCAACAATTATGCAATAAAGGGGTATGCTTTTGCAAATCAACATAGAGGGAATCACATTGTTACGACAGTTATTGAACATCCCGCAGTAATTGAAGTTTGTAAATTTCTCGAAACTAAAGGCTTTAGAGTTTCATATATTCCTGTAGACGAAAACGGGTTCATAAAGCTTAATGAATTTGAAGCTGAAATTTGTTCTGAAACCATTTTAGTAACAGTTATGCATGCTAATAATGAAATTGGAACCATACAACCAATAAGCGAAATTGCATCAATTTGCAAAAAACATAATATTGTATTTCATTCAGATGCTGCACAATCTGTTGGAAAATGCCCAACTGATGTAAAGAAACTCGGTGTTGATATGTTGTCTATTGCTGGACATAAATTATATGCACCAAAAGGGATAGGAGCACTTTTTATCAAGGATGGAATTATTCTAGAAAAACTAATTCATGGTGCAGATCATGAAAATAATAAACGTGCTGGCACAGAAAATATTCTTGAGATTGTTGGCCTTGGTAAAGCATGCGAAATTGCCAATCGAGATATGGATAAAAATTTCGTTCACATGACAAGAATGAGGGATTTGTTGTATAGTTTATTAACGGATAAAATGAATAATATTAAATTGAATGGTCATATTATTCATAGACTTCCTAATACACTTAATGTCAGTTTTAATAATGTAAAAGCCAATATTCTTCTCGCTGAGATGGAAAAGTATGGAATTGCGGCTTCAGCCGGTGCTGCTTGCCATACTGATTCTGTCAAAGTATCTTTAGTTTTATCTGCAATAAGATTAGAAGAGGATTACGCAATGGGTACAATTCGTTTTTCTGTTGGGAGACATACTACAGAAGAAGAAATTCGAAGTGCGGCAAGAATTATTATTGAGATTTTAAAACTCAATTTAGATTTCGTATAATTTGTGTTTTATTTACTATTATTAGTAAAAAATATCATTCAAAAACTCCATATATATCATGTTGTTTAAATGCAAGTTTTTTCTTAATTTTGGCAAAAGTAAATTTCAAAGGAATTATTTATCGAAATTATAATGAGAACCAGTAAATTAGGATTAGATTTTAAGAAAGTAGATGAGGCGAAAAAGCTTGCAGGAAGTATAGCTGATGATGTTCAGCAATTTGTTGAGAACTATACAACAGTTTCTGTTGAACGTACACTTTGTCGCTTAATCGGTGTAGATGGTGTTAACAGCAATGATGTTCCATTGCCAAATGTTATCGTTGATCAGATTCAGGAAAACGGTGCATTGGAGCAAGGAGTATTGATTTATCTTGGTAACGCAATCATAGAAACAGGTTTGGGTCCTCAGCAGATTGTAGAAAAAATTGCTGGAGGAGACATTGATATTACAAAGCTTAAGATGAATTCTGTTGCAGAGATACAGGAAGTCATTTTTCCTTATGTTCAGAGAAGTATTGATAGAATAAAAAGTACTGTAGCAAAACGCAATGAGTATCTTGAAAATCCTGGAGAGGGTAGCAAACCATATTTATATGTGATTGTTGCAACAGGTAACATATACGAAGATGTTGTTCAAGCTCAAGCAGCAGCACGTCAGGGAGCCGATATTATTGCGGTTATTAGAAGTACAGGACAAAGCTTGTTGGATTATGTCCCTTATGGAGCAACTACCGAAGGTTTTGGCGGAACTTTTGCTACGCAGGAAAACTTTCGTATTATGCGTAAAGCTCTTGATGAGGTAGGAGAGGAAGTAGGCAAATATATCAGACTGTGTAACTATTGTTCTGGTTTATGTATGCCTGAAATTGCTGCAATGGGTGCTATTGAACGTCTTGATGTTATGTTGAATGATGCACTATATGGAATTTTATTCCGTGATATCAATATGCAACGTACTATTGTTGACCAGTATTTTTCCAGAGTAATAAATGGTTTTGCTGGGGTTATTATTAACACAGGTGAAGATAATTATCTTACTACAGCTGATGCGTATGACGAAGCTCACACTGTCCTAGCATCTGATTTTATTAATGAACAACTCGCATTACTTGCAGGAATGAAAGAAGAGCAAATGGGACTTGGTCATGCTTTTGAAATGAATCCAGAGCTTGAAAATGGATTTCTATACGAACTTGCACAGGCTCAAATGACTCGTGAGATTTTTCCTAAAGCCACTCTTAAATATATGCCTCCAACCAAATTTATGACTGGTAATATTTTTAGAGGGCAGATACAAAATGCTTTGTTCAATGAAATTTCGATTTGGACAGGACAAGGTATACAGCTTTTAGGAATGATAACCGAAGCAGTCCATACTCCATTTATGTCTGACAGATATCTTGCAATTGAAAATGCGAAATATGTTTTTAGTAATATGAAAAACATTGGTGATGAAGTCGAGTTTAAAAAAGATGGTATGATTCAAAAACGTGCTCAAAAGGTTGTTAATGACGCATTCGAATTATTAAGCGAGATAGAGAAGGAAGGATTGTTTAATGCGCTTGAAAAAGGAATGTTTGCCGACGTAAAACGTCCGAAGAATGGCGGAAAGGGACTTGCAGGAGTTGTAGCAAAATCAGAAAAATATTATAACCCGTTTATTAGTTTAATGAAAGGAGGGAATCAGTAATGAGTGGTGGATTATATTCAATGAATCAACACGATTTTGATCAAACATTAGATCTTAAAAATGTAAAACCATACGGTGATACTATGAACGATGGTAAAACTCAGCTTAGTTTTACTCTTCCAGTTCCATGTAATGACGAAGCTATAGAAGCTGCTAAACAGCTAATGAAAAAAATGGGATTCGAAAACCCACAAGTTGTTTATTATAAAGAACTGACTAAAGGATTTACTTTTTTTAACTGTTATGGTTCATGTACTCATACGGTTGATTTTACTTCAATTCATGTTCCAAAAGTTGAATCGACAGTTTGGGGTATGAAAGAAACGGATACTTTTATAAAAGAAAATATTGGTCGTAAGATTGTTGTAATTGGTGCAAGTACTGGCACAGATGCCCATACTGTTGGTATTGATGCAATCATGAACATGAAAGGTTACGCTGGACATTATGGAGTTGAACGATACGAAATGTTTGAAGCTCTAAATATGGGATCACAAGTCCTTAATGAAGAGTTTATTGCTAAAGCAATCGAATTAAAAGCTGATGCTTTACTCGTTTCTCAGACAGTTACTCAGAAAGATGTACATATTAAAAATCTGATTGAGCTTGTTGAAATGTTAGAAGCGGAAGGATTGAGAGATAAAGTAATTCTTATTTGTGGTGGACCTCGTATTAATCATGAGTTAGCAAAAGAGCTTGGATATGATGCTGGTTATAGTATGAACAGTTATGCGGATGATGTTGCTAGTTACGTTGCACAGGAATTACATAGAAGAATGAATAAATAATTTTAAATAATTAAACTTTAAGCTATGGATAAGAATCAAATTAGAGAAATTATCGCAAAACGAGTTGCTCTTGAACTTAAAGACGGTAATGTTGTTAATTTAGGTATTGGTTTACCAACCCAAGTGCCAAATTATTTACCGAAAGGTGTAAAATTAACACTACAATCAGAAAACGGTTTATTAGGTATGGGCCCAACTCCTCCAGAAGGAGAACAAGACGAAAATATGGTAAATGCAGGTGGTGGTTATATAACTGCTAACTCAGGAGCATCTACTTTCGATTCGGCTGTTTCCTTTTCTGTTATTCGTGGTGGTCATGTTGATGCTACTGTTTTAGGAGCAATGCAAGTTGATGTTAAGGGCGACTTAGCTAATTGGTCAATTCCTGGAAAATTAACACCTGGAATGGGAGGAGCAATGGACCTTTTAATTGGTGCTAAAAAAGTAATTCTTGCCATGGAACACACAGCAAAAGGGAATCCTAAAATCTTAAATAAGTGCAACTTACCTCTTACTGCAAAAGGTCAAGTTAATATAATTGTAACAGAAATGGGAGTGATGGAAGTTGTACCTGAAGGAATAAAATTAGTTGAGATTAACCCAATTTTTACTGTTGAGCAAGTTCAGGAACTAACTGAAGCAAAACTTATTATTGCTGAGGATCTAATTGAGATGAGATCTTAGTAGATGATTTTAAAAGATTGATGGGATTGATTGCAGATTGAAATTGTAGTTTATATTCCTTTCAATCTCAAAATAAATAGAAATAATATAAAATAGAAATAAATGAAAAAAGTATATATAGTAGCAGCTAAAAGAACAGCTGTTGGAAAATTTGGAGGTTCTCTTGCTAAAATGAGTGCTCCTGCAATCGCTAGTGTAGTATTGAAAAATATCATAGAAGAAACTAAAGTGGATCCAGCAAAAATTGATGAAGTAATTGTTGGAAATATCCTTTCTGCCGGACAAAGACAAGGTGTCGCACGTCAGTCTTCAGTTAATGCTGGTATTCCAATTGAAGTTCCTGCATATTCATTGAACATGGTATGTGGCTCTGGAATGAAAGCTATTTCAAATGCATTTTCTGCAATAAAAGCTGGAGAAGCTAATTTAATTATTGCTGGTGGTACAGAATGTATGTCAGGTGCACCTTTTTTAATTCCAGGACAAGTAAGAAGCGGATATAAAATGGGGAATATGATTAATCAGGACCACATGATTCTTGATGGATTATGGGACGCATTTAATGATTACCATATGGGTGTTACTGCTGAAAATATTGCAGAAAAATATGAACTAACACGTGAAGCACAAGATAATTTTGCAGCAGATTCACAAACTAAAGCTGCGAATGCTCAGGATGCTGGAAAATTCAAAGAAGAAATAGTTCCTGTTGAGATTAAAACTCGTAAAGAAACAATTGTTTTTGATGCAGATGAGCATTTAAATAAAGGTACTAATGCGGAAAAACTTGCTAAACTTCGTCCTGCTTTCAAGAAAGAAGGAACTGTTACAGCAGGTAATGCATCTGGAATTAACGATGGAGCTTCATTTGTAATGGTTGCTTCTGAAGAAATGGTTAAAGAACTTGGATTAACTCCTATAGTTGAAATTATTGCCGTTGGACAAGGTGGTGTCGATCCTTCTATTATGGGAATGGGACCAGTACCTGCTATCAAGAATGCATTATGTAAAGCAAGCATGAAGCTTATAGATATAGAAGTGATAGAACTTAATGAAGCTTTTGCAGCACAATCATTAGGTGTGATGAAACAACTATCTGAAGATCATGGTGTAGATGCAAAATTCTTTAATGAAAGATGTAACAAGAATGGTGGAGCAATTGCTTTAGGACACCCAATTGGCGCATCTGGAAATAGAATCGTTGTCACGCTTATTCATGAAATGAAACGTGAAAATAACACATTCGGACTTGCTTCTTTGTGTATTGGTGGAGGCATGGGAACTGCTGTTATTTTAAAAAATGTATAAAAAATAATTTTAGTTTTGGAAAACGCTCTGATTAGTCAGGGCGTTTTTTATGCAATCTGTTAATATAAAGTTTGTTCTATATTATTTATAATACATTTAGGTAAAAAGCGAAAGTCTGATTTCCTTTTGGGATTGGAAATATTTTAGTTTTATGTTGGATTATTGTTTATTCTCCAATCTTTCCAATTTCAATAAATTGGAAAATTCTAGCACGGATTTGCTCGATATTTTCTGTTTTAGCCACTTCGATAATATTGTCGGCTTGTAACTTTTCAAGAGTACTTATGTTGTCATCAGAAAGCATAAATTCTTTTTCGTTAAAATTAAAAGCTTGTTCAAGTTTATCTTGAGTTGTTTTGTTTTCAGCAGTTAGTTTTAAAAGTCGATCTTTTAGTTGTGTTGAGTTAAACTTATGACGTTTCTTATATTGTAAGCTATAATTGTATTTCTCAATATACCAACTCTCAATTTGGGACTTTAAATTTTCAAAAAAGCGAATATTTCGTTTTGCAATAATTCCTGATTTTTTAAATGTGACAGAACTATACTTGTCTAATATTTCTTTTAAAGTGTTTTCTGGTAAATCAGATATTGCAAAACCTTCTGTGTAAACAGTATTGAAGTAAATAAAAATCCTTTTTTTATTGCAAAATTCAACAATATCTGGAATTTCGTCCCAATTCTGCTGCATCGGACAAACTGATAAATTCACGTAATTGTTTTTCTTCTTAGAAAGTTTAATGAATTTATCGAGATTTATTAAGACATTTTCGAGTTTTGCATTAATTCTGATGCTTTCAAAAGTTTCTGCTTTTAACGAATCGATTGAAACTCCAATATATAGATTTCCTTTGTCAAGATATGATTTTACTTTATCGTTAAAAACAGTTCCGTTGGTTTGTAGATTTATTTTGCATTTAGGATTTAGTTTTATAATTAAATCCCATATTTCGTAATATATATTGATTAAGAAAGGTTCTCCACCTAAGAATTTTGCTACTTTTAATGTCGGAATATATGCTTCTAATTGTTTTAGGAATTCTTTGTCGTAAGGATGTTCGATGTTTTTAATCCCTTTTGCTTTTGCAATGCTACTAGAAAATTCTTCGTGACACATCACGCATTCCAGATTACAAGTATTATCAAGCTCAAAAACTATTTCAGATGGAGTGCTATTTTGGTCTTTAAGTGAATCATATAACCTTGCTTCAACTCCTTCAAAGTTGCCGGCTTCTATCAGTTTATGACAATGCTGGCAACCATACATGAAATTTTGCCTGCAAAGTTCTTTCTGTAGATTTGAACGTTTTTCTCCATTCACAATTTCATAAATGCTGTTTTCTGGATATTTTCCCAATACATGGACACGATTAAAACAACATGCCGTTGCTTTTCCATGAATATCGAAATATAAACTTCTGCTTGGAGCATGACAAACACAAGGCTCAGGACCAGTTGTTCTGCTTTTGTTGTATTCAATAATCTTTTCTTTATTCCCAAAAGCAGGGTTTATATGATTAGAAATATTGCCATATTTACTCTTGTTTTTTATCTTTTTCAGATAACGTTTAAGAGCTGTATGCGTGTCATATATTTTATGAGTAATCAATTATCTTTTGGTTTCATATTCATACAAATCTTCTCGAGTTCTTCCATTGATCGATTTTCTAAATTCTCGAAGAAAGTTTCTTTATCAACTTGCAAAAGTTTGTTGTATATAGTCTTAGCATTAGGTTCAAACTGTAATTTGTCTAGTAATTGAAAAAACTTAACCTTCATGTGTGGGCCATCTTTTTCTACTCGCTCTATGAGTAAGAATTTGCCTTCAGCTACTGAGTATTCTTCGTTTTCATCTTTTTCATCACTCTCATTATCTATTGCCCAATTCTTAAATAGCTTAATCATATTATGATAGTTCTTATAGTTTGTTTTTTGCTTTATGTTTGTTTGTGG
>CAZUQY010000127.1:0-8472 GCA_964622935.1 uncultured Bacteroidales bacterium
GTTCCAGTGTTTTGAAAGTGTATTGTATATGTTAGATCTTCCTGACTAGACACGAATTCTGGACTTATATCCATATTTGGATTAACTGTTTTAATGTTAGGGTCAAATGAATTAACAATTGGCTCTGCAAAATAGAAATTATTATTGGTAGGTGTAGTATCATTAATTATGGGCATTATACTTGAATTAAAGCTTATAGTGTCTCCTATAGCAAGATCAACAGGTATGTGATATTTTAATAAAATGTTACTTGATTCCTGTGTTTCGAAGTCATTAAATTCCCATTCTAAAGTTGAATCATTGATAATGTTTGGAATTGGATAAGATTCAATGAATTCTATTCTATTATCATAATTAAGTTCAACATTAGTATTTGCTTCAACAGTTCCATCATTTGATATGGTCAATATTTGCCAATACTCAAAACCAGGTCTTGGATTTATTACACTTGTAATTGTTGTACTTAAATCATTTATATTAGGTAAATAGTAAATAGAAAAGTCTAAATCATCTTCGGTATTTGTAACATTGTAGTGTTCTGGAGAACATTGAGAATAAATACAATTGGAAATTGCTTTTAGTGTATCATTTGGATGATCACTATATGCAGTATATTGTCCAGTTGAATCAGATGTGTAAAATTCATTTGCATTTACAACATGAATTAAAGTATTTGCTAATGGAGGTTCACCATTATCTTGTACACCATTGTTATTAGTATCATTATATACAGTTCCAGAATATTCCTTACATGAGATATCTTTTATCCTTCTAACCCATATGCCTTTCCAAGAAGTTAATAAGTATAGCATTCCATTATGATGTGTAATATCACCAAGAGAACCATTATTTGGAGCATTTATATCTAAACCATAATTAATTTGTACCCAAGTATCATTTTGTAAATAATAGACCTCATTTTCTTGAGTAAACATGAAAAAGTTTTCTCCATCAGTACATACATTTGTAATTAAGTAAAATGATTTTTTTGAATCTTGTGGTGCTCCATTGTTATGAAAGCTCCAAGTATGCATATTATCAGTTGATATTGCAATTCCATGGTCTGGTGTACATGCAATAGCTACAGAATCCTGTATATATACATCATAGGCCCAATCTAAACTGCCTTCTATATACCATGTTTCACCACCATCATTTGTGATTTTAGCATGGTTATATAATCCAATAAATCCATTGTCTCCATCCATTACAAAAGATGCAATATCATAACCGGGAGTAGTTATTTCTGGGAAACATGGAATCCAGTTTAGTCCCATATCGCTAGATCTATATATTCCACAATCACGCGTTATTACAAATAAATCTGTTCCATTATATTCAATATCATAAATTTGATCACAATCAAGGCCATTATTTCTATGTTGCCATTCTCCGTCTATATCTGAGAGACACATTACTCCCTCTGTTGCATTTACACGAAATAAACTGTTTTCAACCATCAATATATCGTTACTGCTGCCTGTATAACTATAACCATATTGCACTCCTGAATTTATACTTTCCCATGATGATCCACCATCTGGAGAGTAACGCATAGTAATTCCAGAAACTACAATATTCATAATGTTCTTTACAAGGATTTGTCTACCGTCTGGAAAAGCTATTGTTTGATTATCATTTCTAGAAACCCACCTATCATTTTCATATATAAATATACCATCTGCTGTACCTGCAATCAAAAGTGTATCATGAATAAAAACATTCGTGTTCAATTTAGTCAGTCCATTATTTATAATACTCCATGTTGTACCATTATCTTCAGAGTAAAGTACTCCATTATATAATGTTCCTAGAAGTATTTTTGAGTTGTAGCAATCAACAGAACTTAATTCGACATTTGAATTTGGAATAGTTAATAATTCCCAATTAATGCCGTTATCTTCACTTCGATAAAAAGTTGATGAATCTCCAATAGCAAATAAATATTCATTATTTGATGTTAAATTACAATATTGATAATTACATTCAAAATCAGAAACTAATGACCAATTTATCCCATCAGATGAATTAAAAACTTTACCTCTATTTGTTATTGCATAGATTGAATTTTCGAAAACTGAGAAAGAATTAACAGCATCATATACATCATATCCTATTGCTTGATTCCATGTACTGCCATAATTGCTTGAATAATAAATACTACCATAGTATGCAGAAAAGTATTTATCTTGAAAAACTCCCAATGCTGTTGGGTAATTGTTTGAAACAGAGATTCCGTTATCCGCTTCAATCCAGGAAAAACCATAGTCAGTTGATCTAAATAAACCCTCAGTATGAGCGGCAATTAATACACTGTCATTTTTCACGAAATCAATAACACCTTCTGGATCACCATATTGGTCATTTAACCCTTCTCCTCTTTCAATCCAGTTTATACCGTTATTAACTGTAAAAAATATCTCTCCTGATCCTGCCTTAAATACAGTATCATTTTCATATACAAATGTTCCTCCATTACCATAGTATGGTCCATTCAATTGCTCCCACTGCCCAAATACTGATAATGTAAGAACAAGAATTAATGAAGTAATAATTGCTTTTTTCATAGTTATACCTCTTTTCTAATGCTAATAGTGCCCTGTCGGTAACAAACGTTATTTTTTTACAAATTTGTAAAAATTGTCATTTACTGATATAAAATATAATCCAGAGCTTAAGTCTTGACAATTTATAGATGTAATATCACTTAATGATGTGGTTGTTTTTATTTTTTCGCCATTAATATTATAGATTGTTATTATGTGAACTTTATCATGATTTTCAGACTTCTCTACATATAATATACTCTTTGTTGGATTAGGATAGATAAGATAGTCCTTGTTAATAATAGTTTCCTCTGGAAAGATTATTGTTGGATTTTCTAGAGTTGTTATAGTTGTGTTTGTAAAAATGGGGTCATTAAAATCAAAGTAAATCCCTGCAAAGTTACTGATTGAATCGCTAAAGCTAAAATCTGATTTGGGAACTATAGAGTACTTAATAAAACCATGGCTTAATGGTTCATTAATATTACTGTCTGGTAACATTATATTCGAAAAAGAAAATTCAACAATTCCTGGTCCTGAAATTGGATAATCGTAATTGTGACTTGAAGAAAGTATTCTAAAAGAAGGGATAAAAAGATGTTCAGATAGTGTGTCACAAACAATAATATTAAAGGCAGTATCATTTCCTGTATTCTGAAATCTAATTGTGTATTCTAATTCTTGATTATCTTCAATGAAACTAATAGGAATATCTCCATATGGTCTGACTGTTTTATCGTTAGGGTCATATGAGCCAATAACAATTTCACTTAATGTGTCTACGTTATTGAAAGGTGTTGTGTCATTTTCAATAGGAAAAATAGTAGAAGTAAACAAAAGGTTATAATCTATATCAATAGTAGGTGGTATAAAAAACTCTATTTGAATATTTTCAGATTGCATCATATTAAGATCACTAAAATTCCACTCAAGAGTACTACCAGTAATAATATCCGGAATTGGAACAGAGCTAATAAACTCAATTTCATTGTCAAATTCCAATTTGACTGAACCCGACAAATCTGTAGTTCCAACATTTAAGTATGTAATCACGAGAAAATACGGAAATCCTGGTGATGGTGGAGTATAACTTGTATTTGCAACTTTTAAATCATTAATATTTTGATTGTAAATAATGCCAAAATCTAAGCTGTCTGCAGATGCTGAAACAATATATGATTCAGGTGTAGATATGTAATAAATACATTCGTTAAAAACTTTTAACGTGTCAGTTTCACAATCAAAATAGGCAGTGTAGTTTCCTGTAGAGTCACTTGTGTAAAAGCCATTAGTATTAACAGTATTTAATATAGCGTGTGGAACTCCTGGTTCGTCAACATCCTTCATGCCATTTGCATTCAAATCATTATAAACAATCCCTGTTAATGGTCTTTGAATAGTTTTGTTGATATTTCTCTTCCAAATTCCATGATAAGTCATTGAGAAATAAATATTTCCATTTGAAATACAAATTTCATTAGTGCTACAATTTACAGTAGAAAAGTCAAGTCCGTAATTTACGGGCGTCCAAGTATCATTAATAAGAACATAAATTCCATGATGTTGAGATCCTGTAAAGAAGTTTGTTCCATCAGTTGCCACTTGACGTACATCTAAATTAGGATATTCAGGCATTAACAATGGTAAACCATCATTGTATATTTCCCAAGTTTGAAAGTTGTCGGTAGAAATAAGTGTGTTTGAATATTGTCCTCCAATAATTATTATAGAATCTTTAATTGAAGCATCTGAAAAATATAATGGAGGGTCTATTTCCGTCCAAGTTTCCCCACCATCAGTAGTATAATATTCTTCTCCAAAAGTCAAAGAAACAATACCATTTGTTTCTGTTAATTCAAATGTATTCGACTGAAAACCATTTAAAGGTATTTCAGGACAACATGGTGCCCAATTTAACCCAAAGTCACAAGATCGATACATGCCACATGTATCTGTTACAATGAAAAGGCATTCCC
Source organism: uncultured Bacteroidales bacterium (assembly GCA_964622935.1). Taxonomy (GTDB): domain Bacteria; phylum Bacteroidota; class Bacteroidia; order Bacteroidales; family ML635J-15; genus Bact-19. The sequence goes on from CAZUQY010000127.1 coordinate 4,523, forward strand.
CATTATATTCAATCTGCTTAATTGTAGAGCATTCTAACCCATTGTTTCTATGTTCCCAGTTTTGTCCATTATCTGGAGAATATAGTACACCATTGTATCTTGCAACTCGAAATAAATTGTTACCAATTTTAAGAATATCATATATTTCCCCATGGGATTCGTCGCCATAGAATACTCCATTATTGATACTATTCCAGTTTTCCCCATCATCACTTGAAAGATGTAAATTCCAAGATTCTCTACATGTTATTATTGTGTCGTTAACAACTATCAATTCATCACATGATGAATATTGTTGATTGTCATTTCTTGAAACCCATTTATTTTCTTCATAAACAAAAATTCCATCTCTAGATACACACAAAAGTAAATCATTTAAAAAATAAACTCTATTGTAATATTTGGTAAGTCCTGTATTCCTGTATTCCCATGTTAACCCATTATCAGAAGAAAACAAAATTCCATGATACATCGTTCCTATCGCTAAGTTGTTCCCGTCACATGAAATACTGTTTAGTACAAGATTGTTTTGGGGCAAGCTTAGTTCCGTCCAATTATTACAATAATCATTGCTTCTATAAACACTTGAAGAATCTCCAATTGCAAAAGTGTAGCTATTATTAGAACAAATATTACAAAACTGAGAATTACCATTAAAATCATATTTTAATTCCCAATTAATACCAAATTTAGAGATGAATACTTTACCTCTATCAGTTATAGTTAGAATACTATCTTGAAACTTTGTAAATCCATCAACTATATCATTTTCAGTATAACCTTGTGCTATATTCCAAGTGTCGCCATAATCAAGTGAGTAATTCAACCCTCCAATCGAACCTGCTAAAACTACATTGTCAAATATCGCTAAAGCTGATACTGATTCATTATATGCATCCAAACCATTACTTGAACTATGCCAAGTCTGTCCGTAGTCAATGGACTTATAAATTGATTTCCCGTATATAGATGCTAGAAAAACACTATCGTGTTTTATTAACCTTCGTACGTTATAATCATTATCATAAATATCACTAATGCTTGTGCAAATTGGAACCCAATTTTGTCCTTCATTTACACTATAAAAAAAACTATTTCTTCCTCCTTTAAAAATAGTGTCATTTGCATAAAGAATCCCGTCTTCTTCTCCAGCTCTCGGACCGTTCAATTGCTCCCATTGAGCAAATCCTGATAATGTAAGAACAAGAATTAATGAAGTAATAATTGCTTTTTTTATAGTTATAAATGAGGTTAAGTTTTGTAATTCATTGGTTTAGACAAATATAATAAAAAAAACGTTGCGTTTAATGTAGAAATAGTTTTTATGCATTAAATAAAATATGAAATGACAAAATCAATCGATGTATAAACTATTAATCCATTAAACAGCTGAACTAAATTCTTATCATTATTGTTGATATTCTAATTAATTGTTAGTGGTACAGCAATCATGCCAGCAGAATAAATTTTTCATCAAAATAAGATACTCCAAACTCTAACTCACTTTAATCACTTCTTCCCTCCCACATCGATAGTTCTATCAATCACTTCTCTATATTTATTCGGGAAATTAGGAATATTATTTCCATCAGTATCTTCGAAGGTCTGTAGGTATTTTACGACTGCCATCCATTCTTTGCCTTCCTGAATTCCATCTTTTTTGCTATCAAAATCTATCCAAGTTGTTTTGTTGTCTTTGATGGCAACTCCATCTTTGTCTTTTGGTTCAATTTTAATTAAGCCCAAAGTCATACCTTTAATCTCACCTACAAATTCTAGCATATAAGAGTTAGCTGTTAGACTATATAGTGATTTGTTTTTCTTTGATAAATCAATTTCCTTACCTCCTATTCTTATTGTTTGGATCTTTTTAAGAATTCCTTTATTGGAGTTATATTCAAGCTCTATACCACCATAAAAACAGTAATAGGAAGGTTTCATCTTTGATGCAACTAGAAGTAATTCGAGAATATTTTTAATTTCTTTGCCTGTAAGGTATATTTTAGCCAACGGATAACCCGGGATATCATCATCACCTTCGCCAAGGCTTACAATACGAAACACATCAGAAACTGTTTGTACACCGTCTTTTCCAGGACGGAATTGATCACGTATTACGCCGGCAGCAATAAGGGTTACATCGGTTTTTTCTTCAGAAAATGTATTAACATAATAATGCAATGCATCCGCAATCAGTGGCCCAAGATTACTAGAGTCCAAATCGCCATATTCTTCACATACTAGTTCATAATCTGTTTCGGCAAGCGGTCTGTAATATCCCAAATTCATTGGTTTTAGTAATTCATCATCAATCATTCTGATTCTACCTGCAATTTCTTTATGGATTTTGCAATCGCCCATAATGTCGTCATTTACAGGGATTAAAGTATATTTTGCAGATGCAATTTTGCCATTACTGTAATTAATCTCAAAACGTCCAACATTTCTACCTTGCGAACCGGTTTGTACAATTGGAGTTTCGTTAATCCAAATTGGATCATTGATAACTGTATGAGTATGACCGCTAACAATTAAATCTATTCCTTTTACCTTTTTTGCAAGTTCTACATCCTCTCCTGTCCATTTGCCATCTTTGTCTAAGGTGACACCACTGTGAGACAAACAAATGATAAAATCAACACCTTCTTCTTTTTCGAGTATTTTTACAATTTGTTTTGCAGTTTTTATTCTGTTGGTTATTTCTAAAGGAGCAGCATTAGGAGCAACTTGTTCAGCATCTTCGCCAATTAAACCGAAAATTCCAATTTTAAGTCCGTCACGTTCAATAATTTGATATTTTTTTATTATTCCTGTATTGTATAAGTCCGCAAACATATCATCATCTGTGCTTTTTTTGTCAAACTCAACATTCGCAAGAGTTAAGGCAGGAATCTCTCCATTAGTAAGGCTTCCATTGATAATCTTAGTTAAAGTTTCTGGTCCAAAATCAAATTCATGGTTTCCAATCCCAACTACATCGTATCCCATTTTTTTCATTAAACCAAGCTGAAAACCATGATCCGGTTCGAAAATGTGAAAAAATGTTCCCATAAGAAAATCTCCAGCGTCTACTACAATTGTATTATCTGGATACTTCTTTTTATCTATGTCAATTATTGTAGCAATCCTTGCAAATCCTGCAATTGTACTATCATTGCCCGTAATGCATGGAGTGTATTCAAGCTCAGGTGAAAAACCGGTTAAGTTACTATGTAAATCGTTAGTATGTAGAATAATAAGTTTTCCTGATTTTCCTTGTGAAAAGGAGAACAAACTCACTGATATTAGAATTGTAAGTGCAAATATTTTCCTCATAAAGATTCGTTTTTGCAAATTTATAATTTTTAATTAACAGTTTCATCTTTTGATTGTTATTATTATTCACAAATTTTGTGTCAATTGTGGAAAACAAATTTTATGTTTCTCGTGTTTATTCGGATAGTGTTTGATGAGATAATAAAAAACTTTTTGTAAGTTTGTTATAAATAACTGCTTAAATATGTTGAGAAGAACAATAATTACTTACGCTCTAATCATTGTGTCCGGAGTTTTTTCAATAACAATAGCACAAATAGATTTAAAAACTTTTGCTACCGTAGGAACAAATCCTGTTGATAATCCTGTATTCTCAAATGTTGGGATTTATACACAGACCTATTATAAAAGATTTTATTTCACGTATGCTTTTGATTTGAATTTGACACAAAGAGAAGTACGGCCTTTTCAGGCTATGTATTCGAGTATAGCTTATCAATGGCAAATAAAAGAAAATGCACTATTGTTTGAAGCCAATCTTTTGTATAAACCATCGACAGAACTTGTTAGAGAGTTTAATTGGGGTGTGATGGTAAAGTACAATACAAAGAAATGGGAATTTGATTTAGGCACTAATTTTAAGCGTTTCAATCTAAATAAAGACTTTTCTGATGAGCTTTCTGATAATTCAGTTG
>CAZUQY010000128.1:0-8463 GCA_964622935.1 uncultured Bacteroidales bacterium
ATCTCTTTTTTTACAAATTTAGTCAATGTATGTAACAAATTTAGTGATATTTATCTTCTTATCGATAAAAATCAGTTTTGAATTTATGATAGCTTAGAAGTGAGATTTTTATTTACTGTTCAAAATACTTAGTTTTGCATAAATTTTACACAATGAAAAATAATCAAAGGAAACTGTATCTTATTCCAAATTTGATTGGCGAGATATCTCCTGATTTGGTAATGCCTGCAGTGTTACCTCAAATGGTTGGCGAATTAAAGCACTTTATTGTTGAGGATATTCGGAATGCCAGAAGGTATCTTAGAAAGTTAAATAAAGATATTGTTATTGATGAATTGAACTTTTACGAACTTAATAAACACACAACGGACCAAGATATTGCAAGATATCTCGATGCATGTAAAGAGGGATTTGATATTGGCTTAATAAGTGAGGCTGGATTGCCTTGTGTTGCCGATCCGGGTAATGTAATTGTAATGATGGCTCATGAAAAGAAGATTAAAGTTGTACCTATTTCTGGTCCTTCATCAATATTTATGTCATTAATGGCTTCTGGTTTAAACGGTCAAAGTTTTGCATTTAATGGATATTTACCTGTTGAACAGAACTTAAGAATAAGAAAGCTAAAAGAACTTGAGCAAAAAGTATATAAAGAAAAGCAGTCGCAGATATTTATGGACACGCCTTATCGAAATAATAAAATGTTAGATGATATTTTAGCAAACTTAAACCCAAATTCTTATCTTTGTATTGCTGTTAATGTAACATGTGATGACGAATTTATTAGGACAATGAAAATTCATGAATGGGTTAAAAATCGTCCTGATCTAAATAAAAAACCTTGTATCTTTATTATTTGACAATTTTCTTATGGCAAACACAAACAAACTTTTAAAGATTTTTTTACTTATAGCTGGATTGGCTGTAATTGTTCTTACTTCTGGCAAAATATTTAATTTCGAGATATTTGATAACGAGGATAGTCCAAAAAATCAACCGGTTATTTTAACTGAACAAACTTCGTTTTTCCCTGAAATCGTTGAGAATTTTTCGTATTATGAGCATGATACCGTTACAGATTGCTATTATCTGTTTAATGCTGACAATAAACTGGATTGTTATGTACTGTTGACAATGCCATATTGTAAAGGTATTGAAGGTTTTGGCGGGTGTATTCCTTTGGCTATTATTTTTAATGCTGATGATAAAATTAGAGAACTGTATTTGTTGGAAAATTCCGAAACACCTTCGTGGATAGAAAGTCTCCAAGAGGATGGCTTTTTTGATAACTGGGTTGGAATGACAGCAATGGAGGTGTTAAATACAGAGATTAATGCTGTGAGTGGAGCAACATATAGCAGTGTTGCGGTTATTGAATCTTGTACTAAGCGATTATCGATTTTTGCTAAGACTGAAAATATTGATAACGGGAAATCTTGGGTCAATATTTTAGGACTCGCTTTATCATTCATATTTTTAGTATTTGCTATATTTAGCTTCTTGGTGCCATCTCAAGCAACCCGATACAGAATTTTTCTTTTAATCGCATCAGTTGGAATCCTTGGCTTTTGGCAAGGTCAGTTTTTGAGTCTGGCCTTAATTAACAATTGGTTAGTAAATGGTATGAAAATATGGCAGCAGATATTTCTATTAATAGTACTAATATTATCAGTTGTTCTGCCATTAGTAACAAATAAATCATTTTATTGCCAGTTTGTCTGTCCATTTGGATCTGCGCAGGAACTCGTTAGTAAAATCAATAAAAAGAAAATAACTTTTAGCCAGCCGATGACTAAAACATTAAAATATATTCGTTTTGTATTTCTGTTTGTTTTAGTTGTGTTGCTTGTTGTGGCAGTAGATATAAGTTTGGAAAACTTTGAGCCTTTTTCGGCATTCAAATTTCAGTTCGCTTCTGTTAGTGTATTGATTCTTGCGTTAGTAATGTTATTCCTATCAATCTTTTTTAATAAGCCTTGGTGTAGATTCTTTTGTCCTACTGGGGCCCTTCTAAGTTTATTTAGAGGCAAAACGAGTAAGTCAAAAAAGAAACAAGTTAAAGTAGGATTACTGTTTAATATTGTTCTTTCTGTATCAGTTATTGTGCTTATATATGTTAATTTTCTTTCTTCTCCTGAGGTAAATACGGAAACTAAAACTAATGAAACTATTATTATGAATAATGCACTTGAAGTAATCCATAATCGCAAGTCGGTTCGTCATTTTACTGACGAACCTGTTACCAATGAACAGTTAGAAATTATTGTTAAAGCAGGAATGACTGCTCCAACAGCACGAAATCTACAACCTTGGGCATTTGTAATTGTAACAGAAAGAGAGAAGTTGGATGCACTTGCAGATGCATTGCCCTATGCTAAAATGCTTAATCAAGCACAAGCAGCAATAGTTGTATGTGGAGATATGGATAAAGCTGCTACCGAAACAGATAGTGCTTATTGGGTCCAAGATTGTAGTGCAGCTAGTCAGAATATATTACTTGCGGTTGAATCAATGCAATTAGGAGCTGTTTGGACTGCAGTATTTCCATATTCAGAAAGAATGAATCCGGTGACCGAAATATTGAATTTGCCTAAAAATATTAGACCTTTAAATGTTATTCCTATTGGTGTGCCAACAGGAGAGGATAAACCAAAAGATAAATGGAAGCCTGAGAATATGCATTGGGAAAAGTGGTAAGGGTTTTATTGTTTTACCTTCTCAATTCTTACAGCAGAGTATTTAAAAGGAGCAATTTTTGATTTTGGATCCATATCATTTCTAGTTAATGCATTCACTGGTGATTCATGAAAATGCCAAGGCATAAATGCTTCGCCAGTTAGCACTTCGTCACGCACCATAGCATGAGTTTTTAAGCTACCTCTGGGGGATGTTACCAAAACTTCGTCACTATCAATAATCCCGAGCCTTTCAGCATCATTAGGATTCATTATCACATAAGATTGGTTTGCATAAGCATTAAGAATATCACTTTTACGAGAAAGTGTAGAAGAGTGGTATTGGTACAACATTCTACCGGAGTTCATAATAATAGGGAATTCTTTACTTGATGTTTCACTTTGCGCCTGATAGTCAACAGGAATAATTTTTGCTTTTTCAGAAGGTGTATTGAATTTGTCAAGGAAAAGTGTTCGAGTTCCTTGTTGGTCAGTTGAATAACAAGGCCATTGGATGCCCTCATGTTCTATTCTTTCATAGGTTATTCCACCAAACATAGGTGCAACTTCACGGATTTCTTCCCAGATAGCACTTTCACTCTCAAAATCGCCTAGATTATAGCCCATTCTCGCTGCTATTTCCATTATAATCTTCCAATCGAGTTTTGCCTCACCTGGAGAATTAATTACTTGTCTGAGTCTTAAAACACGTCTATCACTGTTTACTACACTACCGTTTTTTTCAAACAAACTTGCTGCAGGGAGAATTACATCTGCATAATATGATGTCTCTGTTTCGAAAATATCCTGAACAACAAGAAAGTCAAGTTTTTGAAGTGCCTCAATAGTGTGGTTTTGATTTGGGTCAGTAATTATTGGATTTTCACCCATTATATATAATCCTTTAACTTTTTCGTCCCAGGCCGCATCCATTATTTCAATTGTGGTTAACCCTTTTTCTGAATCTAAATCTTTAAAATCAACATTCCAGATATTTGCAACACGTTTTCTGTTTTCATCGTTCCCAATTGCTATGTAACCTGGATAATTTACAGGACTTGCTCCAACATCAGTTGCTCCCTGGACATTGTTTTGACCTCTTGGAGGATTTAGGCCACAGCGTTCTTTGCCTATTTGTCCTGTTACAAGACACATGTTTATTAATGAAAAAACATTATTTGTACCAACAGTTTGCTGACTCATTCCCATACCTGTTGCAATCATTGCTGTTGGAGCATTAGCGTATGTTTCAGCTGCTGCAAAAAGTTTGTTTTGAGGTACTCCCGTAATCTTTTCGGTATATTCTGGAGTGTATTTATTAGTCAAATATTTAAGGTTTTCTAATGCTTTTAATCCATCTTCTACTCGGTTTTTTATAAATTCTATGTCAACCCAATCATTTTTGATCATTATGTGAACTAAGCCATTTAGTAGGGCAACATCAGTTGCCAATCGAGGTTGTAACCATATATCTGCATATTTTACAAGTGGAGTCCATCTAGGATCGACTACTATTATTTTATTGCCTTTTTCTTTGCCGCGTTTTACAAAGGTCGCAGTTATAGGGTGTGTTTCAATTATGTTATTTCCAATCACAAACAGACAATCTGTAGTTTCAAAATCTTCGATTGAGTTGCTGCCGGCACCATCACCAAATTGTTGAAGCATTGCTGTAACTGTTGATGCATGACACAATCGTGTGCAATAATCAATATTGTTGTTTCCAAAAGCTACACGTATGAATTTTTGAAAGATATAATTATCTTCATTGCTGCATTTTGCAGAACTATAGCCAGCTAGTGAACGATTACCATATTTATCTTTAATTTCGCTAAATTTAGTTGCAATTAATTCAATCGCTTCGTCCCAGCTTGCTTTTTCAAATTTACCGTTCTTTTTAATTAATGGATGGGTTAAACGTTTCTTGTGATTTGCATACTGATATCCAAATCTGCCTTTAACACAAAGTCTTCCGTCATTCGGAGAAATGCCTTCGACACCATCAATTCTAACAATTTGGTTGTCATTGACCATTACTTCTGTTTGGCACCCAACGCCACAATAAGGACAAGTTGTAATTACTTTTTTATCAACTTTAGTTAATTTTAATTCTCCTCGAAATGGTTTCTCAACAATAGCCCCTGAAGGGCAAACTTGTATACATTCACCACATCCGTCACATTCAGAGTCTTTCCATTCGCCATAACCAGCTACAATGTATTTTGATATCCCGCGATCAGCAAAACTTAGAACAGCCTTTCCCTGCACTTCTTCGCAAGCTTTTATACATCTAAAACATTTAATGCACTTGGAGCTATCATAAGTGAGAACTGGTGATGTGTCATCAATTACACGTGGGATGTTTTGCCAAAAACTTTTAATAGGTCTATCTTTCTCACTATTAAGACCGTAACGGTTTAGTAAAGGTCTTAATTCATCTTCATATGAATCGTCAAATTCTTCGTTATGTTCAGCAACAAGATATGCAAGAGTATGTTTTCTATTTTGCTCTGTTTCAGAATCAAAAGCTGTAACTTTCATGCCGTCTTTTACTTGTACAGTACATGACATTATTAATCCGGGAGTGTTTTCTACTTTAACAACACATAATCTACAGGCTCCAGTTGGACTGAGTTTTTTATGATAACATAATCCAGGAATATCAATGCCATTATCTCTAGCTACTTGTAAAAGGTTTTGACCTTCCAGCGTTTCTATGATTTTTTCATCAATAGTTATTTTAATATTTTTTGCCATGGCTTACAAATAGTTTTTAAAATATTTTACAAAAGATTTGAGAGGTAAGACAGGACTTTGTCCCAATGGGCACAATGAGTTCTTTGCCATATACTCGGCTTCTGATAACATAAAATCCAAATCGTCTTTAGAAAAATTAGGATTTGAGATTTTGTCGAATAATAATTTTGTGCCAACTCGACAAGGTATGCATTTTCCGCAAGATTCGTGTTTAAAAAACGATAGGATAGAAGATAGCATTTGTTTCAAATTTGTTTTGTCATCAATGACAATAACTGCACCCGAACCTATTGTTGTATCAAATTTTTTAAAGCTTTCATAAGCTAAAGGTATATCAAGCATTTTCTCATCGACAAAAGTTCCAGCAGCACCACCTAGAAGTGCGCCTTTAAATGTATAAGATTCTTTCATACCTTCGGCGTGAGTATAAATAAGCTCTCTTAGACATACTCCTAAGGGAACTTCAACGACACCACTTTTTTTTACATTTCCACTAATGCAAAATATTTTTGTACCTTTTGATTCATTGGTTCCAATCGCAGAATATGCCTCAGAACCATTGTTTACAATATATGGTAAATGTGTGAAAGTCTCAACATTATTCACTAAGCTTGGATAGCCCCAGAGACCTTTTTCGGCTGGAAAAGGAGGTTTTATTCTTGGATAACCTCTATTGCCTTCTAAAGATTCTAAAAGTGTTAATTCCTCACCACAAAGATATGAGCCCGCACCAAGAAATATATCCATTTCGAGACTAAAGTCAGATCCTAAAATGTTATTTCCAAGAAAACCCTTCTTGTATGATAGGTCAATAGCATTTTTTATATTTTCAATTGACTGGAAATATTCTCCGCGGATATAAACATAAGCAATGTTTGCCCCAATTGCGTATGCTGCCAAAATCATTCCTTCGATAAGCAAGAATGGATCAGATTCCATAATGAATCTATCTTTATAGGTTCCTGGCTCACCTTCGTCAGCGTTACATATAACGTATTTGTTTTTGCAAATCTCACAGGATTGGCTTGTAAACCTTTGTTTTATTCCTGTTGGAAAGCCCGCTCCACCACGACCTTTGAGGCCTGATTTTTCTACATTGTCTACTAATGACTCAGGAGTTGAATTTAAAGCAATCTCAATAGACTTAAACCCACCTGTATTTATAAAATCTTCGATACTCAATGGATTTACTTTGCCAGCTCTACTTAATGATATCTTTGGATGATTATTTGTCATTGTTTAACTCCTTTCTGAGTTTAGATAGAATGTCTTCGATTTTTTCAAGGCTTAGTTCTGTGTATATGTCTTTATTAATTATCATTGATGGTGCTTTACCGCATCGTCCAAGGCACTCAACTCTATCAATTGAAAATAGACCATCTTGGCTAATATGGTCGGCTGTAAAATTGTATTTTTTATTAAGATATTCATAAATGTCTTCACTCCCCATATTTGTGCATACAGGAGATTTACAAAGGCTTATATGAAAAACACCCCTTGGTTTGGTTGCAAACATAGAATAATAAGTTACAATCCCATATATGTGAGCACGTGAAACATTGAAGTAATTGACACATTCATCCATAATCTCGTTACTAATGAATTTTTGAAAGTTTGAATCCTGTAACTCGTGTAGTGCTTTGATGATATACTCTTTTTTTGTAGGATATTTCTTCAAAATTTCCTTTATTTCCATTGCTGTTAGTTTGCTATGCATAGTTTTTTTGCTTTTTCAAGATCCTCTGGATTGTTTACATTAAAAAATGACTTTGTTGGATTATGTTGTAAATTTACAATAAATTTTTGAGTTTCCGATATGGAAAAACACTTTCGAATGCTGAGGTTTCCAGAGTTAATTTGATTATGTATTATGGGTAACATGCTTTTATGATATAATGCATGTAAGGGCTCAAGTCCTTTTTTATGTTCCGGGATCAATATCTGTGTATCCTTATTATTTGAACAGTATTCAATCATTTCCTTTATAGTATCTTTATTAAGAAATGGCATGTCACAAGAAACTACAAAAACATAATCTGTTTTAGAGTGTTTTAATGCTGAATATATTCCTGAGATAGGTCCAAAATCGAAAAAATCGTCCTCAAATACCGGAATATTATTTTGATACCCAGTGTCTTTACCACATATGAAAATATCATCAAAAATTGAGCTTAAAATTTTAAGTTGTTTGTCAATGATTTTTGTACCACAAATATCTAAAAGGGCTTTAAATTCGCCATTCATGCGGGAGTTCTTGCCTCCAGTTAATATAGCAGCTGAGATTTTCATATTAAACAATATGTAATATAATAGAATTTTGAATAAGTTGTTTAATAAATGGAAAAAAAATCATTTGTTTCTAATTATTCAGCTGACCTTATTTTGTGTTTTGATAATAGCGGTGGAGATTATTATTAAAACGTTTTACAGTTGTAAAAGCAAATTTTGATTTAGAGGCAAAGAATGGATTTTTTGCATAATAAGGAAATGGTTTACTAAGTTGATTTAGTTTGCTGTCCATTAGTGCTAATCCCTGAATCATTGTTTCAGACCTAATAACTCGAAATTCTGCTACATAATAATACTGATTTACGAGATCAGGTAAAATAGTAGGGTCTTCCTGCAAGCTATCATTTAGAAATGTAACTTTCCAATATTCTTCATCAATAATATTAGAAGACTTATCTGTGTAAAAGAAATATACATCACAAAAATTAAAATTCTTTCTAAAAGCGTTAACTATCTGTTGATTGAGAGCTTTCTGTTCAAGTTCTTTTTTATTGGCGAACTTATTCTGTCCGGCATCTCTGTATGCCTGCAATGAGAGTTCTCTTGTTTGTAAACGTACTAACAAAACAGAACTGTCATGTAACCTTGTAATGTGTTCTTTAGCCTCATTGTTAATGTCAATATATGAACTTGATAATTGGCAAACTGAAAGTTCTGTTAGTGTTACGAAGGATATTGTGATTGAAATAAAAAAGATTAGTTTTTTCATAAAATTGTAAGTTCTTGCCCGTATTATTGATAT
>CAZUQY010000129.1:0-8415 GCA_964622935.1 uncultured Bacteroidales bacterium
TTTAGATTGAACCTTATTTTGTAGCTTAGCACATCAAAATAAATTTAACCCTAAAATTAAAACAAAAAATATTTTTTCCAAAATTGTTAGAGATAAGCACCTTAACCCTACACCAAATGATTTTGATCTTTTTTGTCAAATAAGTGCTCATAAAAATTTAGTAATTATTTAAATCATATGATTGATTTTTTATTAAAAATGCTTAGGTTTGTTCCTTAAAACAAAAGATAAATATTATGTCAGAAGCAAAAGTAAACCTTGATATTGCAAAAGGACTAGGAATCAATGCTGAAGAATTTAAAATGATTGAAGATTACCTAGGACGCACTCCTAATTTCACCGAACTAAGTATTTATTCTGTCATGTGGAGCGAGCATGCTTCATACAAGAACTCAATTAAATGGTTGAAAACTTTGCCACGTGATGGTGGTTGTTTGTTAACTGGTGCCGGTGATGAAAATGCAGGTTTAGTCGATATCGGAAACAATCTTGCTTGTGCATTTAAAATTGAATCTCACAACCATCCATCAGCAGTTGAACCATATCAAGGTGCCGCTACCGGAGTTGGTGGGATAAATCGTGATATTTTTACTATGGGTGCAAGACCAATTGCACAATTAAATTCTCTAAGATTTGGAGATATTAAAAGCGACAGAACTAAATGGCTATTAAAAGGCGTTGTTAAAGGCATTGGGGATTATGGTAATTCATTTGGTGTTCCAGTTTTAGGTGGAGAGGTTTTCTTTGACGAATCATACAACACTAATCCATTAGTAAATGCTATGTCTGTTGGCATAATGGAAAAAGGAAAAATGATTTCAGCCATTGCCTATGGCGAAGGCAATCCTGTATATATTGTTGGTTCTTCAACAGGAAAAGACGGAATACACGGAGCAACATTTGCTTCTGCAGATTTAACCGAAGACTCTGCTGACGACATTCCATCAATTCAGGTTGGTGATCCATTTCAAGAAAAGCTTTTGCTTGAAGCAACTTTAGAACTTGCCGAAACAGATGCAATAGTTGGAATGCAAGATATGGGTGCTGCAGGAATAATCTGTTCCACAAGCGAAATGTCAGCAAAAGGTAAAAGCGGAATGAAAATCAATTTATCAGACGTTCCACTTCGTCAACAAAATATAGAAGCTTGGGAAATCTTACTTAGCGAATCTCAGGAAAGAATGTTGGTTGTTATTGAAAAAGGAAAAGAAAAAATAGTTGAAGACATCTTTGAGAAATGGGATTTAAATTGTGCAAGAATTGGTGAAGTCATTAATGAAGACAAATTATATTTCTATTATAATAATGAGTTGGTTGCAGAAGTACCGGCTGACAGTCTTGTTTTAGGTGGTGGAGCTCCAGTATATGAGCGCGAATACAAAGAGCCTACTTATTTACAGGAAAATAAAAAATTCAACATCAACGATATACCAGAAAATGTTAATATCAAAGAGGTTGCTGATTTCCTTACAACACATCCAAACATTGCATCTAAACGATGGGTTTACGAGCAATATGACAGCATGGTAAGAACTATTAATCTAACAACGAACAGTCCTTCTGACGCAGGAGTAATAAATCTAAAGGGCACAAACAAAGCTCTAGCAGTGACAACTGATTGTAATAGTAGATATGTTAAAGCTGACCCAGAAATAGGTGCAATGATCGCTGTTTCTGAAGCTGCTAGGAATATTGCATGCACAGGAGCTCAACCACTTGCAATTACAAACTGCCTTAACTTTGGTTCACCTTATAATCCGGAAGCATTTTGGCAATTTGTCAATACAATTAAAGGAATGGGAGCAGCATGCCGTAAGTTTGATACTCCTGTTACTGGAGGAAATGTATCATTTTATAATCAAACAACCATTAACGGCAAGACAGAGCCAGTAAATCCAACTCCAACAATTGGGATGCTAGGTATTTTAAATGAGAAAATGCATCAAACATCATTAGCATTTAGACATAAAGGAGATATGATTTTCATGCTTGGAAAACCTTCGAATGATATTGCATCATCTGAGTATTTGTTTTCATATCATAATGTCAAGAACTCACCAGCGCCTGAATTTGACCTTGATTTCGAATTCGAATTAGTTACAATCTTACAGGAACTTGCGAAATCTAATCTTGTTGACTCGATGCACGATGTTTCAGATGGAGGATTATATATTTGTTTATTAGAATCGGCTATGCACAAAAACCTTGGCTTTGACATCACAACACCTGCCGAGTTTAGAACTGATTCGTTTTTGTTTGGCGAATCTCAAGGACGTGTTGTTGTTTCTACATCAATTGAAAAAGAACAAGATTTTATTGATTTTATGCTTGAAAACAAATTCCCATTCTACACGTTAGGACATGTAACAAAAGGAGAGATAAGAATAGACGATAAGTCATTTGGATTTATTTCAGATGAGAAACAAAAATATGACACTGCAATAGAAAAGATTATGGAAGCATAATCAATTTTAATTTATGATTTCGATAAATAATTTGTGCGTTAGATTTGGGGGATTTGAATTATTTTCAAATATAGGATTTATGATAAATCCACGTGATCGTATTGGTCTAGTAGGCAAAAACGGCGCTGGAAAATCAACACTATTAAAAATAATTTGTGGAGAGATCAGTCCTGATGGAGGTAATATTTCGGGAAGCTCAGAATTGCAAATTGGTTATCTACCACAACAGATGAGAGTTCATAAGAGGACAATATCTGTTCTTGATGAAACTAAAACCGCATTTAGCGAAATAAATAGATTAAAAAAGTCTCTCGATAAATGTAATCACAAACTTTCTGAGATAATAGACTATAACAGCCCTGAATATTTTAAATTGATTGAGGATATTACAATAATCAATGAGAAACTTGTAATTTTCGAAGCTAATAATATTGAGTCTGAAACAGAAAAAGTATTAAAAGGACTCGGGTTTTCTCAAAATGATTTTACAAGATCCGTAACAGAATTTAGTGGTGGTTGGAGAATGAGAATTGAACTAGCTAAAATCCTTTTACAAACTCCAGATTTAGTATTATTGGATGAGCCAACAAACCACCTTGATATTGAGGCAATACAATGGCTCGAGGAATTTATGACAGATTACAAAGGCGCCGTTTTACTGATTTCTCACGACAGAGCTTTTTTAGATAATGTTACAAACAGAACAATTGAAATAAATGCTGGAAAACTTTACGACTATAAAGTTTCATACACTAAGTTCAAAATACTACAGGAAGAGCGGATCAAACAACAATTTGCTGCATATGAGAATCAACAAAAAGCAATAAATGATACAGAAAAATTTATTGGCAGATTCAGATATCAAGCCACAAAAGCAAATCAAGTTCAATCTAGAATTAAGCAATTAGAAAAACTACAATTGGTTGATATAGATGACCTAGATAATGCAGCATTAAACATTAGATTCCCTCTTGCGCCAAGATCAGGAGACATTGTTGTAGAAACCAAAGAACTCTCTAAATCGTATGATAAGAATCTTGTGCTAAAAGAAATTGATTTCATTGTTGAAAGAGGTGAAAAATTAGCTTTTGTTGGAAGAAATGGTGAAGGCAAAACTACTTTGTCACGAATTATTGTAAGAGAACTTGACTATAATGGAGTTTTAAAAATTGGACACAATGTTAATATAGGATATTTTGCTCAGAATCAGGACGAATTACTTGATCCTGAACTTACAGTTTTTCAAACTCTAGATAAAGTTGCTGTTGGGGATATCAGAACAAAAATCAGAGATATATTAGGATCATTTTTATTTTCTGGCGAAGACATTGATAAAAAAGTCAAAGTACTATCTGGTGGTGAACATTCAAGACTATCCCTTGCAAAACTTTTACTAGAGCCATACAATTTATTAGTCCTTGATGAACCTACCAATCATCTTGACATTAGATCAAAAGATCTTCTCAAACAAGCTCTTTTAAATTATACCGGAACATTAATCATTGTTTCGCACGACAGATATTTTCTCGACGGATTAGTTGATAAAGTTTATGAATTCAGAGATCAAAAAATAAAACAACATATTGGTGGCATTTATAATTTTATTCGAAGAAGAAAAATAGAGGACATAAAAGACATTGAAATAAAGAATATATCTGCGAAAAAGGCTACCAAAGAAACGTCATCAGATAACAAACAACAATATCTTGAGCGTAAAGAAAGAGAAAAGAAACGCAGATCGCTTGAGAAGAAAGTTCATACACATGAGTTGGAAATAGATAAACTTGAAAAAGAGATAGCCGGATTAAATCAAATATTAGTTCAGCCAGACAAGCATGATGAGAAGAAACTTGAAACAACTTTCAAGATGTTTGCTAAACTAAACGAAAAATTAGAATTGGAATTATCAGAGTGGGAAAATGCATCATTAAATCTTGACAAATTCAATAATATAAATGAGCAATAAAACACTTATCCAAGTTTCTACTTACAAGTTTTGTGCGGATTTTAAGTTAAATCAAAATCTATTTTTTATATTTGTAAACAAAACAATAAGCAATGGATAAAATTAAACTGGAGGTACTTGGGCTATCATATAGTCAAACTCAAGCCGGAGCTTATGCATTAATCCTTTCTGTAGAAAATAGCGACCAAAGAATTCCAATTATTATAGGCGGTTTCGAAGCTCAATCGATTGCTATACATCTTGAAAGTTTAAAACCTCCACGTCCTCTTACCCATGATTTGTTTCACAGTTTTGCAAATATATACGAAGTTAACCTACGTGAAGTTTTTATTTATAGACTAGAAGAAGGCGTATTTTTTTCAAAATTATATTTTGAAAAAAATGGACAGTCATCAGTAATAGATTCAAGAACCTCAGATGCTGTAGCATTAGCATTGCGCTTTAACTGCCCTATATATACAACTGAACCCATTGTTGAAAAAGCAGGGATTGTTTTAAATGTGACTGACGATAATCCTGAGCCAGAAATTTCTAATCCTGTTAAAACTGAAAACGATTCAGGACAAAAATTGAAAAACTTTTTAAGCTATTCTATCAATGAACTTGAGCGACTACTTGATGAAGCAATAAATAATGAAGATTACGAGAAGGCATCAATTATAAGAGATGAAATTAATAAAAGAAAAAAATGAGTAAAAGAATAGGTTTTATTTTAATACTGATGTTTGCAATGTTTGCAATCAATGTAAGTGCAAATGATAAATTTGAAATTACAGGACAATGGAACAGCAAGAACGAAAAAGACTCAGTTTCGCTAGATTTTAGCAAAAATAATATATTGACAATTCACAACAAATCTAATTCATCTAGTGTGTATTACGAATTTGATGGCGAAAATTTAATTGTAAATAAGCAAATTCCAGATAAGTTTACAAAAGTTGATTCCATTGGGTTCATTGGTGAAGATTTTGGACAAATGATTTTCTTCATAAACAACAAAATTATTGCTCAGCAAATAAACAACAATGACACAATACCTATTCCAGGGCAAGAAAATGTTAGCTTTAGTCAAGTATCCGAAAGTGAAATTTTACTTTTGATTGATGGAACCGAAATAAATTTTGTAAAATCTGACATAGAAGAGGTTGTTCAAAAAACTGTAAAGCCACAAGCGGGTTTCACTATGAAATCACTCTTACGAGGATTATTGGGAATGATTGTATTAGTTTTAATTTCGTGGTTGTTTTCTACAAATAGAAAGAAAGTATCATGGCGCGTTGTTGGAATTGGTTTAAGTGCCCAAGCATTACTTGCTATAGGTGTACTCAAAGTGCCTTTTATTCAAGCAATATTTGAATTTGTGGGTAAGATTTTTGTAAAAATCTTAGCCTTTTCTGGTTCCGGAGCCGAATTTTTACTGGGTAATCTTTTAGATGTAAACACATATGGCTATATCTTTGCATTTCAAATTCTTCCAACAATAGTATTCTTCTCAGCTCTGACAAGTGTATTATTCTATCTTGGAGTTATTCAAAAGGTTGTTTATGGTCTCGCTTGGGTCATGACAAAAGCAATGAAAATTAGTGGCGCAGAGAGTTTATCAGTTGCTGGTAATATTTTCCTCGGACAAACAGAATCTCCTCTAATGATTAAAGCTTATCTCGACAAAATGAATAAATCTGAGATTCTTTTGGTTATGATTGGTGGGATGGCTACTGTTGCAGGTGGAGTGCTCGCAGCATATATTGGATTTTTAGGTGGAGATGATCCTGTTTTACGATTAGAGTTTGCAAAACATTTACTCGCAGCATCGGTAATGGCCGCTCCTGGGGCGGTTGTAGTTTCAAAAATTCTTTGTCCACAAACAGAGCCTGTAGAAAAAAGCGTTGAGGTTTCAAAAGAAAAGGTCGGCTCAAATTTTCTTGATGCAATGTCAAATGGTACAACAGAAGGTTTGAAACTTGCAGCAAATGTTGCAGCTATGTTACTTGTTTTTGTTGCTTTCATAGCTATGTTTAACTTCATCGTCGGAAAAGTAGGATTTTGGACTCACCTAAACCCTATAATTGCTGATTTTACAAATGGTCAGTATAACAGCTTATCGTTAGAATTTATTCTTGGTTATGCCTTTGCGCCTCTAATGTGGGTTATTGGTGTCGGGGCAGAAGATATTACTCTTGTTGGACGTCTCTTAGGTGAAAAAATAATAATGAGTGAATTTATAGGATATATTAGTCTTGCCGAATTAAAAGCTTCAGGCATTTTTAGCGAACAAAAATCAATAATTATGGCGACTTATATGCTTTGTGGGTTCGCAAACTTTGCGTCAATAGGTATTCAAATTGGAGGAATAGGCTCCCTTGCTCCAAATCAAAGAAAGCAATTGTCAAAATTTGGATTAAGAGCATTGCTAGGAGGGACAATTGCATCTTTGTTATCTGCAACTATGGTTGGAATAATTTTAGGATAAAAATATTTAATGCAACAATATTTAGATTTATTACAACACGTTAAAACTAACGGTACAAAAAAAACAGATCGAACTGGTACCGGCACAATTAGCGTATTTGGACATCAAATGCGCTTTAGCCTTGCTGATGGATTTCCATGTATAACAACTAAAAAAATACATTTACGTTCTATTATTCATGAACTACTTTGGTTTCTAAAAGGAGATACAAACATTAAATACCTTCAAGAAAATGGAATAAAAATATGGGATGAATGGGCTGATGTAAATGGAGATCTTGGACATGTTTATGGTTATCAATGGAAGTCATGGCCAACTCCTAACGGTGGTAGTATTGACCAGATAACGAATTTAATAGATAGTATAAAAAATAATCCTGATTCACGAAGACATATTGTAAGTGCATGGAACGTTGCAGATATAAACACAATGGCATTACCACCATGTCATACACTATTTCAATTTTATGTTGCTGACAATAAACTTTCTTGTCAGCTTTATCAGCGCAGTGCGGATCTATTTTTAGGTGTTCCATTCAATATTGCTTCATACGCATTATTAACTTTAATGGTAGCTCAAGTTACAGGTTACGAACCAGGTGATTTTATTCATACATTTGGAGATGCACATATTTACCTTAATCATTTGGAACAAGTTGATTTGCAGCTGAGCAGAACTCCAAAGTCACTTCCGACAATGATTTTAAACAAATCTATTAGCAGTCTATTTGATTTTAAATATGAAGATTTTAAGTTAATCAATTACGATCCATATCCACATATTAAAGGTATGGTTTCGGTATAAAAATTACAATATGGATATTACAGTAATAGTAGCGATAGCAGAAAACAATGCAATTGGTAAAAACAATGATTTGCTTTGGCATATCTCAGGAGACCTAAAAAGGTTTAAAGAAATAACAACTGGACATACTATTATTATGGGTAGAAAGACCTATCTTTCATTACCAAAACGTCCTCTTCCTAATCGAAGGAGCATTGTTATATCAGATATTCCAAAAGAGTGTATCGAAGGAGTAGAAATTGCCACTAGCATCGAACATGCATTAAGTTTAGCAGATATTGATAAAGAGAATTTTATTATTGGAGGAGGAATGATTTATAATCAATTTCTACCTATAGCAAATAAAATATATCTTACAAAGGTTCATCAAAATTATGATGCAGATGTATTTTTTCCAGAAATTGATTATTCAAATTGGGAAATTATTGAAACTGAAGAACATACAGAACATGAACCACCATTTAGCTATCTTACTTTAAAAAGAAAAGCATAAAAACACTTCACAGAATAGGAATAATAACTCTATATTTCTAATTATTAATCTTTAATTATATAATACACTAGCCTAAACAGACTTACTTCTAATGGGAGAAGAATCTAATTATTAATGTTAAATAAATAGGCATAAAAAAAGCCTTGAATCTAATGATTCAAGGCTTAAAAAATTGGCGGCGACCTACTCTCCCACAAATGCAGTACCATCGGCGCTG
>CAZUQY010000130.1:0-8363 GCA_964622935.1 uncultured Bacteroidales bacterium
TATCTTCAAAGTTTAGGTCATTTTTACCGGAATTATAACCAAATGGAGTAACATACCCATTACGCAAATTATTTCCTTTATATGTGCCGTAACAGTAATCCGGGTTATAATCAATATTGTTAAGTTCAAATATATTAATATGAAGAGAGTCTGTATCTTCCATATCTAGATCATAACTTAATGCAATTAAATCTAATTTGCCATTGTTATTAACATCGCCCAAATTTACTCCATTCATAAAGGTAAATCCCTGTACTTGTACCGGAAATCCTGTCATTTCAGTAAATTCGCTTAAATCTGCATTAGCTTCATAAGCATGAATATATCCAAAACCATCAACATTTTTCATATTTGACCCTGTGAAAATGTAAAGTTTTGATAAGTCAGTAGAGTACATTGCTGTGATAAACCCTTCTAGCCCGTCAACTCGTGTAAATGGAAATCCATCAATATAATCACCTTCAGTATTAAATGCATGTATTGTTGGATATGGAGTTTCACCATCAGCACCTGGTTGTCCAAAAATGAAAAAATCGAAACTCTCGTCTTTTCCTATTGCTATTGGAGGGCAATATGTCCATGAGGCATCCGCGGTAGGCTGGGGCCAGTATAAATCGCTATATTCACCATCTGTATTTATTGAATAAAATTCAGGAGCATCACCATGAGTGGCTCCAATGATTTTAGTGTTATTCCATTCTTTGCAGATTAAAGGTGATTGATATGAGAATTTAGTGTTATCATTTTCAATAGGAAAACCTGAAATTGTATTTCCATTTATATCAAAAGCAAATATTGAACTTGTTGAACACATAACAATCAAACTATCAACTAGTCCTGCATTTTGTAAAGTATTTCTGTTTTTATAGTCATAAGCAACAGATGGTGTCACTCCAGGGTAACCGTCTAATTCAACAGGCCAGTTGTCGGAAAATGGAGTTCCATCATTTTTAAAAATATGTAATCTTCCTGGAGTTCTTCTTTCTGCAACTATGATTTCAAGCTGTAAGTCACCATCTAAATCAGCAAGTGTTGGTGCGCATATTAACCAATTATTATCGATGTTTTGAGGCCATCCATTTAGTTCTACTCCAGTATTGTCAAATACATGTATATGTCCATTTGACGGAACACCACCAGTTATTTGAATAATTTCGATTTCACCATCGTTATTGATGTCTGCTGCTGAAGGTGGGTATATTGCTGTTCCTAATACATCTGCAGACCAAATTTCTGTCCCTTCTGATGAATAAGCATAAATTTTGCTATTTGCGCAAAAAATAATTTCATCACTACCATTATTATCTAAATCTTCGAGACAAACACCACGCATGTTTTTAAAGCTGGGATTGTTTTCGAAGGTTTTTGGCCAAGAATTAAGTTGGTCAGATTTATATGATCTAATTGTGCTTTTACTGTTGACAATACTTGACTTAATGGTAAAGTCTTCGTTTAGATTAGCCTTGTACATTTGAGCACTAATCATTGTCGAAAAAAGTATCAAGAGAATACTTAAAATAGTGTTTTTAGATTTCATTTTTAGATGTTTTTAGATTTAGCAAATTTATTAAAAAAAATGTAATTCATAATTTTATTCTCACAATTTAAATTTTAACTTTGCAACAAACGAAAACCTAATAGTATGATTAATGATAAATTATTAAATCCTAAAAGCGTTGTTGTCGTAGGAGGGTCTGAAGATGTTACTAAACCTGGAGGTAAAGTTCTGAAAAATCTTATCGATGGGAATTTTCAGGGTGATTTATATGTAGTAAATCCTAAACTTGATGAAGTTCAAGGAATAAAGAGCTATCGTGCAGTTGAAGAATTGCCACAGGTTGATTGTGCTATTCTTGCTATAGCAGCAAGATTTTGTTTGCAAACAGTTGAAGTTCTAACCTCAACTAAAAGCACAGGGGGTGTTATAATTTTGTCAGCAGGTTTTAGTGAGGAAAATGAAGAAGGTGCCGAACTTGAAAGAAAAGTTGTCGAAGTTTTAGATCGTGCAGGAGCAAGTCTTATTGGACCAAATTGTGTTGGACTATTAAATCAAACATATAATGGCATTTTTACAACTCCAATTCCAAGCTTGGATTCAAAAGGTGTTGATTTTATTTCGGGATCTGGAGCAACTGCTGTATTTATTATGGAATCTGCAGTTCCAAAAGGATTGCGTTTTTCAAGCGTTTATTCTGTAGGGAATTCTGCTCAAATTGGAGTTGAGGAAATATTAAAACATCTCGATGAATCATATGAGCATGGAAAAAGTGCACCAGTAAAATTATTATATATTGAGAATATTGATAAGCCAAAGATGCTGTATAAACATGCATCATCTTTAATTCGTAAGGGTGCAAAAATCGCTGCAATTAAGGCAGGAGGCTCAGAAGCCGGAAGTCGTGCAGCATCTTCGCATACAGGTGCGTTAGCTAGTCCCGATGTGGCAGTTGAAGCATTATTCCGTAAAGCTGGTATTGTTAGATGTCATGGACGTGATGAACTTGCAACAGTAGCATCAGTTTATATGCATCCAATTGTAAAAGGTAAAAATGTTGCAATAATTACACATGCTGGCGGACCTGCTGTAATGCTGACAGATTCATTAAGTGATGGTGGTTTAAATATCCCACATATAGATGGGCCAAACGCAGAGAAATTGCTAGAAAAATTGTATCCAGGAAGTTCTGTTGCAAATCCAATAGATTTTCTTGCTACTGGTACAGCTCAGCAGTTAGGTGATATTATCGATGCTTGCGAAAATGATTTTGATGATATAGATGCAATGGCTGTGATTTTTGGTAGTCCGGGATTAACATCAGTATATGATGTATATGATTTGCTGGATGAGAGAATGAAATCATGTAAAAAGCCAATTTATCCAATTTTACCATCAGTTATTAATGTGAAAGATGAAATAAATCACTTTATAGCTAAAGGTAGGATTAACTTCCCTGACGAAGTTACCTTTGGAAATGCATTATGTAAAGTGGTAAATACAGCTACTCCACAAGACGAAAATATAAAACTCCCAGAAATTGATACAAAATCTGTTCAAGAAGTAATTGATGGTGCGGAGAATGGATATTTAAATCCCGATGCAGTATTTAAGTTATTAGATGCTGCAGGTATCGACCGTGCATTTGAAAGAGTAGTCGATAATGTTGATCAAGCTGTAGCGTTTGCAAATGAATTTGGTTATCCATTAGTGATGAAGGTTGTAGGACCAGTACATAAATCTGATGTTGGTGGAGTTGTGCTTAATGTGAAGGATGAAGAAACTGTTAGAACAGAGTTTTATCGCTTAATGGGGATTGAGAAAACGTATGCTGTTTTAATGGGAGAGATGTTAAGTGGAACAGAAGTCTTTATTGGAGCTAAACGCGAAGATAAATTTGGTCATATGGTACTTGCTGGACTTGGTGGAATCTTTATTGAAGTTTTACATGATGTAAATACGTCAATTTCTCCAGTCTCTGCAGATGAAGCAGACTATATGATTAGAAACCTAAAATCTTATAAGATTATTGAAGGTGTTAGAGGACAAGAGGGTGTTAATCAAGAAGTCCTCAAGGAACAAATTCAGAGAATTTCTGCACTTGTAGAAGCAGCACCTGAGATTTTTGAGATGGACCTTAATCCTTTACTAGGAAATTCAAAATACGTTAAAGCAGTTGATGCCCGAATTAGGATTGAGAAGTAATAATGAAAAAGCTAAAGGATCTTACAAATCATGAAAAAATTCTGATAGTAATGCTTCTATTATCAGCTGTTTTAGTGATATTTTCTTGGGGACGAATTAGTGAAAAAGCATCGAAGGTTTTTAAATTGTATACAATAGATGTAATCGAAAAATAGAAAATAGCAAAAGAAACTAGTATGAAAAAAAAGGATTTAATATTTATTGCAGCCATAGTCGTGTTTCTTCTTCCGTTTTTTTTAATTCCGGAAGTTTACGACTTTTATAAAACATTTAATAAGGAACACGGAATGATTATGAGTTTTATCAAGTTTGCAATTCTTGCTACACTTGGTGAATCCATAGGTCTTAGAATTAAATCCGGTGTATATAATCAAAAAGGTTTTGGCTTGATTCCGCGTGTAATCGTTTGGGGTATTTTAGGACTTGGAATTAAAATGGCATTTATTATTTTTGCAGTTGGGACGCCAGCTTTCTTAACTTATATGGGCATGGAAAATGCTGGAGAGGTTTTGAAAGGAGACCTTTCTTGGGCAAAAGTATTAGTAGCTTTTAGTATTAGCACTACAATGAACTTGATTTTTGCGCCAGTGTTTATGACTTTGCATAAAATAACAGATACTCATATTCTGAATAATGGAGGGACTATTCGTGGATTTTTTAAGCCTATTAAATATAAGGAAATTTTCCCAACATTAAATTGGTCAGTACAATGGGGTTTCGTTTTCAAAAAAACAATCCCATTTTTCTGGATACCCGCTCATACCATAACATTTTGTTTACCTGAAGAATGGCAAATTTTATTTGCAGCACTTTTGGGTGTCGTATTGGGGGTTTTATTGTCAATTGCAGCAAATATGGGACAGAAAAAGTAACTTTTTAGTTGATTGGGCAACTAAAGTACGTAATTTAGAGTTAATAATTAAAGCTTTGTTTTTTTAATGAGTGTGATAAAACAAAATATAGAGGAGATTAAAAGAAATTTGCCAAAGCACGTTAAATTGGTTGCTGTATCTAAAACACATCCGGTTGAAATGATTAAGGAATCATATGATGCAGGATTGAGAGTTTTTGGAGAAAATAAAGTTCAGGAATTAGCAGCTAAGTACGAAGAATTAAAGTCTTATGACATTGATTGGCATTTTATAGGACATTTGCAAACAAATAAAGTAAAGTATATTGCAGAATTTGTTGAGCTCATTCATAGTGTTGATAGTCTTAAAATACTTTTAGAA
Organism: uncultured Bacteroidales bacterium; assembly: GCA_964622935.1. Classification (GTDB taxonomy): domain Bacteria; phylum Bacteroidota; class Bacteroidia; order Bacteroidales; family ML635J-15; genus Bact-19. Next base: position 4,933 of record CAZUQY010000130.1, read on the forward strand.
ATTGATAAACAAGCGAAAAAATATAATAGAATAATAAATTGTTTACTGCAATTTCATATCGCATCTGAAGAAACAAAGTTTGGACTCGACTTAGAAGAAGCAAATCAAATATTAAATTCAGATGCTTATAAGAAATTAGGAAACGTTAAAATCGTTGGTGTAATGGGTATGGCATCATTTACAAATGATAAAAATACTATTAAAGACGAATTTAATGAATTAAGCAATTTGTATAATGAAATAAGAAATGATCATTTTACCAACGATAGGGCATTTTGTGAATTAAGTATGGGAATGAGTAATGATTGGCAACTAGCAATTGATGCTGGTAGTACAATTATTCGTGTTGGAAGTATTATTTATGGAAGCAGAGCATGCCAGTTATAACAAAATAAAATATTTTTGTGTAATATGTTAAAGAGTGTTCGTATATTTTTGATAATTACTCTTGGAATTATATCTGTGGCACAGGCGCAAAATACTCCTGTGCATGAACAGTATATGTTCGATTTTATGCTTGTTAATCCTTCATTTGCTGGTATCTCAGAGGTTTCAAATGTCAAATTAGTTCATCGTGAACAATGGGTTGGCATCGAAGCTCCCAGCACCTCATTTTTAATGTTTAAACATCGACTTAAAGGTAGAGCCGGTGGTATTGGAGGTTATGTATATTCAGATAGTAACGGACCAAATTCATACCAAGGTGCGCAAATTGCATGGTCCTGGCAGGCTATGCTTAGTGTTAAACGATATGATAAATTAATTTTATCATTCGGAATGGCTGTTAGAGGTATGTTCCATTCTCTTGATGAATCTGAATTTACTAGAGACTTGTATGATCCTTTGGTTGACTATAATAAGAAAGTTTCTTTTAATCCTAATGCAAGCGCCGGATTGTTGATATCATATCGGCAACACTTTCTTGGAGCTTCGTTTGAAAATTTAATACCTTGGTCTGATAAAATGTATAATATGCAAGTTGAGCCAATTAATTATGTGGTTATGAATTTGCATACCGGTCATATTATACCGATTCAGAAACGTTATCAGTTTAGACCATCTGTTTTGTATAAGACAAATTTCCATGGATTAAATCAGTTAGATATAAATTTCAAGTTCCATATGTTGAGCGGAAAAGCAATTCGCTCAGTTTATCTTAAGTATCCGAATGATGTTTGGGTTGGATTATCCTATAATCAAACATTGGACTGGCTTAACTCTTCTCCATTATCCCTTTCTCCGGCTTTTGGCTTTTCAATTCACGCAATTTCATTTATGTACTTGTATGATCTTGGATTAACTTCTTTTCAGTCGTGTAATTATGGATCACATCAGATATCAATTGGAATTAGATTATTTCGAGATCAATATGTGAACTGGGGTAAGCATGACATTCCATCATTCAACTACGATTTTTAGATGTTAAAATATTTTTACATATTTGCTTTTGTCTTTGGATTATTATCAACAATAACTCTAAATGCTCAAATATATAGAGATTCTACCGATTGTAGTGATCAGTATTTTATTTCTTGGATTGAAACTGCTGGTGCCGACGACGTAGATGTTGTTAATGATATTTGTTCTGATAATTCCGGTAATATTTATATAACTGGATATTTTAGTAATAATATGACCATCCAAACAATTGATATTAATTCATACGGTTATAAGGATTTCTATCTAGCAAAGTTTGATTCATTTGGAAACTTAGTTTGGATTGAAACTGGTGGAAGTATTCAGGATGATGAAGGAACAGGATTAGCATTAGATGAAAACGGAAATATTTATGTTACTGGAACTTATGGTGGCGCAGCAACCTTTGGTTCAGAACAGGCAATAAGTCTTGGCAATAAGGATATCTTCTTACTTAAGTATGATAATGATGGGAATTATCAATGGGGAAAATTTATAGGTGGTTTTGATAATGATGTAGCCGGAGAAGTTTGTGTTGATAATAATAATAATCCAGTAATTACAGGAACATATTATTTTGCAATGTCAATAGATGGTTCTTCTTATGTTAGTTCTGGCGCAAACGATTTTTTTATTGCAAAATTTGATCCAACAGGTTCAATTCAATGGGTTACAACCGATGGCGCAAATCTCGATGACAGTGGAATAGCAATCTCATGTGATGAAAATGATGATCTTTATGTAACTGGTGAGTTTGCTGGCAATCTGGATTTTGGTCCCATGAATTTCACAGCAGTTGGGAGTAAAGATGTGTTTATGGCTAAATATTCTTCATCTGGTTCTTTTGATTGGGCAATTCAAGCCGGAACTGTTGGAGATAACGATGAAGCTGGAGATGTCGTCTGTGATCAGAATGCTAAAGTATATTTGACATATAAAAGTGATCAGGTTGCCGATCAGGCAAAAGTTGATATATATAATACATCTGGAGTTTATAGCTCTGGTATTGGATTTGGAGGTAGTGGAACTGTCCACCCTTATGGGATTACAGTAGATAATTCTGGAACTGTTTATGTGTCAGGAATGTATTCGGGGATTACTGATTTTGGAGATGGCGATGTTAATGTAGTTGGAGGGTCAGATTACTTCATTTCAAAATATAATTCCGACGGTAGTTTTGCTTTTAAATCAGTTGCAGGTAGTATTTATGTTGATTGTGGTTCTGCAATTTGTTTGGATAATTTAAATAATATCATTGTTGGAGGATATTGTAATAATGGTATCTATTTTGGCGGAGTCCCTTATACTGCACAAGGTAAAGAGGATATTCTTATCGTAAAATATGATTCTTATTTCAGTTTCGAGAGTATTGAGGTTAGTAGTATAAACTGCGACCCTGATGATATTTGTCTGGATATTCAAATTGCTGGTGGCACGGGTCCATTTGATTACTATTTGGATGATGTTACTGTTGCGTATGATATTTGTGGAGTTAGTGTAGGGTCATATCAGATTATTGTTACAGATGAAAATGATTGTTATATTGAAACTACAATAAATCTCGAAGCCCCTTCTGCTGAATCAATTGATATGCCAACTGATATTAATGCATGTTTTCATGATACAACAACTCTCGATGCAGGTCCAGATTATGTCGATTATTTATGGTCAACACCTGGTGCTGAAACGACTCAGACTATTGATGTGTTGGAGGCGGGAAGTTATACAGTAATAGTTACTGATGAAAATTTATGTACTACTTCTGCAACAACAAATGTTAGTGAATTGCCTGATGAGGATTTGTTTGCGATAAATATTTTGTATATGTGTCAGGATATGCCCTTAACATATCAGGTTGTGGGATATACAGAATATTTGTGGTTTGATGGTTCTACTTCAGATACATACGAATTTGACGAAGGTGGAGATTTTTCATTAATGGCATATGATGGGTCTTGTTATTTTTACGACACACTTACGATTATTGAATATCCAAAACCAAGTGTTGATCTGGG
>CAZUQY010000131.1:0-8357 GCA_964622935.1 uncultured Bacteroidales bacterium
TGAGATAAATCTGATTGTTCTGTTTTAGTAGGCAATCCAGTAGATGGACCACCTCTCTGAACATTAACAATAACTAGTGGTAACTCTGTAATAACAGCTAACCCAATAGCTTCAGATTTTAATGCCAATCCTGGTCCACTGGTGGATGTTGCAGCAAAATTGCCTGCAAATGCAGCTCCAATAGCACTTACTATGCCACCAATTTCATCTTCTGCTTGGAAAGATTTTGCTCCCAAATCTTTACGATTTGCAATCTCTATTAGTATTTCAGAAGCAGGTGTAATCGGATATGACCCTAAAAATAATTCTAAACCCGATTTTTCAGCAGCAGCTAATAAACCCCATGCAGTAGCAGTATTACCGCTAATGTTACGATATTTGCCTTTTAAATCAGTTGGAGCATGTACTCTAAACGATGGCATTGCTTGAATTGCAGATGCGTAATTAAATCCACCTTGAAGTACTTTCTTATTTGATTTTATAAGTTCCGGTTTGTTCTTAAATTTCTCCTCGAAGAATTTTACAGTATATTTAACAGGGAAACTAAATAAGTTATATACAATGCCTAAAGCAAACATGTTTTTGCTTTTCATTATTTGCTTAATCTCAAGTCCACTGTCTTTTAATGTTTCTTGAGTCATCGAAGTAATTGGTGCCTCAATAAGTTTATAATCTTGTTTAATCATAGACATTGTATCTTCCTCAAAACCTGCTTTATCAAGATTCTTTTGGTTAAATGTGTCAATATCTGCGATAATTGTACCACCCCTTTTTATCATTTTGATATTTGCCATAATTGCTGCAGGGTTTAATGCAACAAGTACGTCGCATTTATCTCCCGGAGTATGGATATTTTTACCAAAATGTAATTGAAATCCAGATACTCCTCCAATTGTACCTTGTGGAGCTCTAATTTCTGCTGGGTAATCTGGAAATGTTGCGACTTCCTCACCCATTAGCGCAGTTGTATTAGTCAACTGTGTTCCAGTTAGTTGTATTCCATCGCCAGAATCTCCGGCAAATTTTACAACAACATTGTCTAAATCAATCGTTTTTTTACTCATTCTTTTAGTTTTACAGTTTCGTGTATAACAGATTATTTATTAATGTGTTCGTTCAATTTTATTGTTTCATCCCTTTCATTGAGAGCTGAATTCGTTTACGGTCTATATCAATATCGATAACTTTAACTTTTACATGCTCATGCAAACTAAGCACTTCAGCAGGACTTGAGATAAAATGATCTGTTATTTGAGAAATATGCAGCAACCCATTTTCTTTAATTCCGATATCTACAAATGCTCCAAAATTAGTAATGTTGGTAACAATGCCGGGAAGCTCCATTTCAGCTTTTAAATCTTCAATCTTATAAATGGTTTTATCAAATTCCATTACTTTAGCTGCTTTTCGTGGGTCACGACCCGGTTTTTCGAGCTCAGTGATAATGTCATTTAGACTTGGTAAGCCGATCTTGTCGGTAACGTATTTATTTAAATTGATATTTTTTAATAATTCAGGAGTCTCAATTATTTCGCTTTTGGATTTCTTTAAATCTTTAGCAATTGTATCAACAACATAATAGGATTCGGGATGAACAGCTGTGTTATCAAGTGGATTGTTTCCTTCGTCTATTCTAAGAAATCCTGCGCATTGTTCATAGGCTTTTGCTCCAAGTCGTGGAACTTTTAACAATTCCTTGCGATTTTGAAAAGCGCCGTTGTCGGCTCGGTAATCAATAATGCTCTTTGCTAATGCTGGTCCTAGTCCAGAAACGTAGTTCAATAAATGTTTGCTGGATGTATTAAGATTGACGCCAACGCTGTTTACAGCACTTTCTACAACTCTATCAAGGCTTTCTTTAAGTAATTTTTGGTCAACATCATGCTGGTATTGCCCCACTCCGATTGATTTTGGGTCAATTTTTACTAGCTCAGCCAAAGGATCCATTAACCTTCGTGCTATCGAAACCGATCCTCTAACAGTAACGTCATAATTCGGAAATTCTTCTCTTGCAACTGACGAAGCAGAATATATAGATGCTCCATCTTCGCTTACGACAAAGACTTTTATTTCCCTATCAAATTTAATTCTTTTTATAAAACTCTCAGTTTCCCTGCTGGCAGTACCATTGCCAATTGCAATAGCATCTATTTTAAAACTGCCTACTAATGAACTTAGCTTCTTCATAGCCATTGCGGTGTCTTCCTGAGGTTTGTGTGGGTAAATCGTTTCGTTGTGTAACAGATTACCTTGTTCGTCAATACACACAACTTTGCATCCTGTTCTGTATCCGGGATCAACTCCTAAAATTCGTTTTTTTCCATATGGAGGTGCTAATAAGAGTTGTCTAAGATTATTTGTGAAAACTTCAATGGCAGCAATATCTGCAATAGTTTTACTAGACGATGAAACTTCATTTTCAATAGAAGGTTTTATCAATCTGTGATATGAGTCTTGCATTGCTTTTTCAACAATTGAAGAACATCCGTTTTTCGATTTGATAAATAAGTATTTTAGCCTTTTTATTGCGTTATCTTCCTGTGGTGTAACATCTACACGCAAGAATCCTTCTTTCTCACCTCGTCGTATCGCAAGTAATCGGTGCGAAGGGCATTTGTCCAATTTCTGACTATATTCAAAATAATCTTTGTACTTAACAGCTGCTTCAGCTTTTGACTTAATTACTTATGAACTTATAATTGCTTCATCTTCGAACAGGTTTCTTATTCTTTCCCTTGCTGATGGATTCTCAGAAATTTTTTCAGCAATGATGTCATTTACACCTTCAAGAGCTTCATCAATTGATTTGACTTTATCATTGAAGTAAGTTATTGCAATTGCCTTGATATCAATATCTTTCTGTTCAAAAATAATGTCAGCCAACGGTTCTAATCCCTTTTCCTTAGCTATTGATGCTTTAGTGCGTTTTTTAGGTTTATATGGTAAATAAATATCTTCTAGAATATTAGAATTCCAAGTATTCTCAATTTGATTCTTAAGCTCTGGAGTTAGCAATTCTTGTTTTTCAATTACTTCAAGAATCGTCTGTTTCCGTGAAATTAATGTAGTAAAATACTCATTATATTTTCGTATATTTTCTATCTCTACTTCGTCTAGCCCATCAGTACGCTCTTTTCGGTAACGTGCAATAAATGGAATTGTCGCTCCACTATCAAAAAGTTCTATAGTATTACTTATCGAATGACTTGCAATGCCAGTAATATCAGATATTAGGCGAATAATATTATCCATAACTTTTTTTGTTAAATATACTAATAAATGTTATAATTTCAATTGAAAACTTTAATTGTTTTCTAACAGTTTTATTAACGTTTTTTATTTCTAATACGATTTTATTATTGTGATATTTTTAGTGTTAATATTATCAAAAAATATTGTTAAAAGGACAACATTGTAATTATTGAAACGTATAATTGATAAGAGATAATTAAAATAGTCATATCAAATACTTTTAGCTATGGATAATCAGTTAAATCTCAAACATTACAATAAATCAGAACTAAGTGATTTACTTGGATACAACGAAGAAAATATAGAGCTACTAATAGATAATTACTTTCACGAAGCTCACAAGTTTATAAAAAAACTCAGAGAAGCTGTTAAATCAGAAGATGTAGATGCTTATAAGCACAATGCTAATTCAATTGCTGAAGCAAGTAAATCAGTGTGTTTTGAGGTTATCTATGTAATGGCAATTGAGCTCGACAATTGTGATATTGTAGAGAAAACAAAGGTCTTGGATTGTATTGACGATATCGAGAATGAGCTTGAGGTAGTGAAAGATATACTCAACTCGTAGTTGATACTTTCATTAAAATAAATTTTCAGTTTGAATATTTTGCAGTATTTTTATGTTTTTAAATACTGATTTATATGTTATTAGAAGGTAAATACAATAATCAACTGGAAATACTTTCAGAAAAAATAAGTGAAGCAAAGAAAATAATAATTGTACCTCATTACCATCCTGATGGAGATGCTATCGGTTCTGCTTTGGGTTTGTACATATTATTAGCAAAAGCCGGAAAAGAAGTTTCTGTTGTAAGTCCTACACAGTATCCATCATTTTTGTATTGGTTGCCACAGCATTCTAAAATCAGAGTTTTAGGTAAGAAAACAGAGAAAGACCCAGATGTTTTTAAAGATGCAGACCTTCTTATTGGTGTAGATTTTAATGCACCTAATCGAATAAAAAATGTTGCTGACAGATTTGAAGAATCAAAAGCTTTTAAAGTTCTAATTGATCATCATCCAAATCCTGAGAAATTCACAGACTTATTGTTTTCAGAGACTAAATATTGTTCAACTGCCGGTTTATTGTTCGAAATTATTGAGAATACTTATTTAAAGCAGTACCTTGATAAGGATATCGCAACTTGTCTTTATACCGGAATAATGACTGATACAGGATCATTTAGCTTTAACTCTTCCAACCCTAATACCTTTAGAATTGTAGGCGAACTTATGAAATATGGAGTCGAAAAAGATATTGTTTTCGATAGAGTTTACAATAGTTTTAGTTCTGATAGAATGAAATTTATGGGTCATGTAATGCTAAATAGAATGGTAATTATTCCTGAGTTAAAGACGGGTTATATCTATATATCTGCAAAGGACAGAAAGGATTTTAATGAGCAATTTGGTGATACAGAGAGTTTTGTAAACATCCCGCTTTCAGTTAAAGGCATTATTTTTTCTGCAATATTTATTGAAAGAGATAATTTTGTTAAAATTAGTTTACGATCAAAAGGTAGCTTTTCGGTTAATGAGTTTAGTAAGAAACACTTTAACGGTGGAGGACATATTAATGCTGCCGGTGGAGAAAGTTTCGATTCTTTACAAGAAACGACAGAAAAATTCGTTAGTATCTTGGATGAATACAAAAATGTGCTTGAGAATTATGTGTATTAATAGACAGTTTATGAAAAAAACATTTGGTATAGTTGCGTTTCTTGCAATATTCATATTTATTATTTCATGCAATAATAGTGAGCAGGTTGACCCAAACCGATCTGCATTGCCATATTCTTTTGTTAAGAAATTACATCAACAAGAATTGTTGGATTGGAATAAAGGGATTGTCGAGATAGACAATACTGTTATTGATAAATTTATTGAAAGAAGAAAATGGAATATGACAATTTCCGGAACTGGTTTGTATTATCAAATATACAAAGAAACTGAAGGAGAACTGGCACAGGATGGTAAAGTAGCTGAGTTTAGTTATTCCACAAGCATGTTAAATGGGAACATCCTATATGTTTCTGAGAAATTAGGAAACAGATTTCTATATCTTGGTCACAATCAAGAAGAAGTTGGCTTAAACGAAGGGATAATGATGATGAAAGTCGGTGAAAAAGCTCGTTTTATTTTACCTCCACATCTTGCTTTTGGCGTACCTGGTGATGCATATCTTGTGCCACCCTACACTATTCTTGTATATGATGTGGAACTTTTGAGTTTAAATGATAAAATTGATTAAGAGTAGCTTATGATGAAGAGGAATTTAGTTTTATTTATAGTTGTTCTGATAGCATTTTCGTGTAACAATGATAAACAAAGTTTTGAAAAACATGAAAGTGGACTAGAATATAAAATTATTACTTCTACAGGTGGTGAGAAAGTAAAAATCGGAGATGTCTTAGTCTTGCAAATGAGTTATGAAACAGAAGATGGTGATGTAATCTTTAATTCTGCCAACAATGATCGCAATTATTTACGCAAACTTGAATTACCAAAACATACAGGTGGTAGTATTGAAGACGGATTAGCTATGCTTGCACCTGGCGATTCAGCTATTTTTAGGATTAATGCCGAGAGTTTTCTGAAGTTCTCAGAGTTATATTCAACAATGCCCCCGGGAGTAGACAAGGATGAAAATCTGATAATTAAAGTAAAGCTTATAGAAGTACTTAAACATGATGATTTTGACGACCATTTGTGTGAAAGATATCATGAATCAGAAGCGGCTGAAATGGAGATTCTTGACAAGTTTCTTAAAAATGCCAATATCAATGTAGAGCCTAGAGAGTCTGGTTTGTATTATGTTGAGCAGGAAGCAGGCTCAGGATTGCAACCAAAACTTGGAGATTATGTAAGAGTTCATTATACTGTTAAATTGATAGATGGATTGGTTCTTGAAACAAGCCTTGATAAGAAACCCATTTCTTTTAGATTAGGCGAAGGTGATGTGATTCCTGCTTGGGAAGAAGGTATTTCTTTGATGAAAGAAGGTGGTAAAGCTATGTTAATATGTCCATCGAAAATTGCTTATGGCGCAGAAGGTTCAAATGGAATTCAACCATACTCAACACTTATTTTTGAACTTGAACTTGTGTCAGTTGAAAGTATGCAAATGGAACTGGAATAAAAATTTATAATTTGAAAAAGATACAAACATATTCTTTGATTGGGTTTTTACTTTTGAGTTTTGTCTCATGTAAAAATCATAAAAATCATGATTCTGATGGGACTAATGATACAGTTAGCATAGAAAACCCAATTTATAATAAGGATAGTGCAACCGAAGACGTAGCTGTTTTAATCATCAATCCTGATGGAGATTCAGAATATGTTGTTGGAAATGTGAATAGTATTTTTCGTAAAACGAAATCAGGTCTAGAGTATAAATACATTAAAAGTGGCAAAGGCAAAATCTTTCCTAAGGTTGGTGATGTAGTTTACTTTGACATGACCTATGCGACTGCAAACGATTCAGTTGTTTTCAATACTAAATCGATAGATCCTAATTTTAAAATGCGCCTTACTCCTCCTTCACATGCGGGAGGCTGTTTTGAGGAAGCATTAATGATGATGCGGCAAGGTGACAGCATGGTTTTTAAAATTGATGCTGAAAATTTCTTGAAATATACCCATGGCAAAGTCAATGTGCCATCATATGTCAAAAAAGGCGATAAGTTTATCTTTAGAATTAAGCTGAATGAAATTGTTGATGGTAGCTCTTATGCAAAGCAAAATGCAGAATTATATCAATATTATTTGGATCAGGAGAATAGCTTAATCGAACGATATGTTTTAGATATCGATTTTCCTCGTAAAGTAACTGAATCAGGATTGAATATTTTTATAATAAGCAAAGGTGCCGGCAAGAAACCCGTTAAAGGTAATCTTGTAACAATAGATTATACAGCAGGTTTTATTGACGGTTCTGTTTTTGACTCAACAATTGAACGAAAAAAACCATTTGGATTTGTTATAGGCAATAGCGAGGTTATAGACGGACTTGAAGAAGCTGTAATGAATATGAACGTTGGAAATCATTGCTTGCTTATTATCCCCTTTAGATTGGCTTATGGTGAGGAAAAGAATGGTGTCGTCGCTCCTTTTAGTACTTTAGTTTTTGAAATAGAATTACTTGATGCAAAATAATAACGAAATACTCCTCTATTTTGGGTCGTTTAACCCGATTCATATCGGCCATCTGGCTATTGCAAATTACCTTACGGAGTTTTGTGATATTAAAGAATTGTGGTTTGTTATTACGCCTCAGAATCCTGTAAAGAAATCTTCTACACTGCTTAACGATCGAGATAGACAACATCTTGTTCAACTTGCTATTGAAGATTATCCAAAGTTTAAAGTATCTGATATAGAATTTTACCTATCTAAACCAAATTACACAATCAATACCCTTACTTATCTCAAAGAAAAATACCCAAACAAGAAGTTTAGTATACTTATTGGCGGAGACAATCTTGAAAGTTTTCACAAGTGGAAAAATTACCGTAAAATTCTAGATGATTACAAAATTTACGTTTATAAACGCCCCGGCTCTGAAGTTCATGAATTCGAAAATGCAAATATTACCATTGTTGATGCCCCTCAAATGGAGATTTCGTCGAGTTTTATCCGTAATGCAATTAAAGAAAATAAAGATGTGAGATTCTTCTTGCCTACAAACGTGTATGAGTATGTGTTAAAAATGGGTTGGTTTAGATAGTTGTTAATTGTTCGATTGTTAACGAAATAGACTTCGATCATTAAGAATGTATTTTAATGAATTATTCCTTAATAAATTTTAGCATTATTTTATCTAAATCAGATTCAATAACTATGAAATATATTCCAGAGTCAAGCTCACTACAATCTATAGTATTATATAATCCATACCCATCTGTTATTGAAATTAATCTTCCAACAGCATCGAACAAATTTATCTTTTTATTTTCTTGATTATTTGTCAAAATGTTAACTCTGTCAATTGTTGGATTTGGATACAAATAATAATCAAACATTGATTTTGCTGAACTAATGGTTTGAATTAGAGTAACTTCAGTTTGTGTAGTGTTTGTAATAATCGCATCATTAAAGTCAAA